>CAKZYJ010000266.1 GCA_937884755.1 uncultured Flammeovirgaceae bacterium | reverse complement strand
CATACTTTTTTGTGGACTGTTACTGTTGTTCTTACGGGTGTCTTTCCTATCTGTCACTTGTATCACCAGCTTCCACGATGCGGGTATCACCCAAGATGTAGTGCAGCTGTATAAGCAATTAGCTGAACAAGGCAAGTTAAAGGTGCGTCTCTACGCCATGCTCAGTGGCCGCGATAGTACGCTGCTAAAAGAATACTTTGAAAAAGGTCCGGAAGTGGGCTTAGGTAATGACTTTCTAACAATCCGTAGTATTAAGTTGTATACCGACGGGGCGTTAGGCTCACGCGGAGCCTGGCTGCTGGCGGAGTACTCCGATATGCCCGGACAGTACGGTCACGAAACCACTCCGGTGCCGGTCATTCACGATATTGCGCTCAAGGGATTGCAGCACGGCTTTCAGGTGTGCTCCCACGCCATTGGCGATCGGGCCAACCAGGAAGTGCTAAATCAGTACGAATCAGCCATTGAACAGTTGCCCGAAATGGCTAAAGACCACCGCTACCGTATTGAACACGCTCAGCACCTGAATGCTGCTGATATTCCTCGCTTCGCCGAACTCGGAGTGATTCCCGCTATGCAGGCGGTGCATATGTCCTCTGCTCGCCCCTGGGCCATTGAGCGCTTGGGGGAAGAACGTATTGAGGAAGGAGCCTATGTGTGGCGCAAGCTAATTGATTCGGGAGCCATCATTGTCAATGGTACCGATGCCCCGGTAGAACCAATTGCTCCCCTAGCCAGTTTCTACGCCTCGGTAGCCCGTAAAACGCTCAAGGGCGAACCCGAAGGCGGCTACGAACCCAGTCAGCGTATGAGCCGGGAAGAAGCCCTTAAAACCTACACCTGGAATGCCGCTTACGGAGCATTTGAAGAGGATATCAAAGGCTCCATTGAAGTAGGCAAATTGGCTGACTTCACTGTCTTCTCCCAAGACATTATGCAGATGCCCGAAGCCGAAATTCTAACTACCGAAGTGGATTATACTATTGTTGATGGTAAGGTGGCTTATGCTCGAGATCAATCTGAATAGCCTGCTACACTATTTGTCTATTTGATTGAGAAATTACTATATTTAGATAGCTACCTATCGCGATACATGGGTGGTAATCTTTTTATACTTCGAAATGCTCAATTATGCTACGACGCCCATCATTCCACCTCGGCTATTTACCCTATCTACTTGCTCTGGTACTATTTTTCTCTTGCCAATCGGATGATGAAATAAAGCTTGACCCCGAAGTTGCCTCTTTACTACCTTCCCTAGAGCAAGAGCTCGTACCCCTAGAGAATGACCCATTTCTCTGGAGCGACGATGATTTCGCTTTTCTTGATCCGGTAGCTGATAAACCTATTGTTGGTTTGGGCGAGTCTACGCACGGAACCGCCGAGTTCTTCAATGCCAAACGCCGGATATTCCGTTACCTGGTTGAGAATCACGATTACAAGGTGTTTGCTTTTGAAGCTGATTTTGGGGAGTCGTTATATATTGAGGAAGCCGTTCAGGCGGGGCGTTCAGGCGAAATACCCCGCCTCATGTCCGAGAAAATGCACTTCTGGACATGGCGGACTCGCGAAGTTCGTAATCTACTACAATGGATGAGTGAGTACAACAGGGGAAAGTCAACCGAAGATAAAGTGCACTACATGGGGGTAGATTGTCAGTTTAACACCTACCACCCCCAGCTTCTCAATCAGTATTTACACACTACCGATATTTCTTTTTTGGAGTTCGCTGATGAAGTGCTTACCGAAGCCAAGAATGCTTCTGACAAGCGGTTTGAAGGGTATTCACGCACGGAGTTTACCGATTACCTAGGGCGGATTGATGCACTACAAGACTCCTTGGTTGCTCAGCAAAGTACTCTCGTAGCCGAAACTTCCGAGAAAGAATTTGAGCTTCATTTAAGGATACTGAGGCTAACTAGGCAAGTATCTGAGGTGATGTACCACCGTACTATTGAAGACTATTCGGTGAACTACCGTGATAAATATATGGCTGAGAATACTGCTTGGATGTTAGAGTATTTTGAAGGTAAAAAAGTGGTGCTCTGGGCACATAACGCCCATATCGCCAATGATCCGAATTATGGCTCAGGATCTATTGGGCACTATTTACTGCAAGAGCTACCTAATGATTACACTACTCTGGGATTTATGTTTGCTCAAGGTAACTTCACCGCGGTAGGGTACGATAACGATCAACCTACTGGTTTGAAAGAGCACACTATCGATACAGTACCGGAGAAAGAATCATTGACGGAAATATTTCATAACACTAGTAATCCTACGTTCGCCATCAGTGTAGATGATCTACGAAAGCATACTGAATGGAGCGACTTTTTTGGTGAGGGCACTAAGTACTTATCGATAGGTGCCGTATTCAACGGTGAGCCCGAAAATTACTATCGTAGCTTTCATCCTGCTCTTTATGATCGTATCATTTACTTTGACAACACCACTGCCACACAGACATTTCGGTAGTAGGTACTATGTTGTAACCCAAACGAGCATTTCAGGCAGGTGTTACAATTCCGAGTGCCTCTAGTTGCTGAGGATTATCCTTTGGAGCAAATTTAGCCAGATAGCGAAAGTCCTGCTCCCACTGCTTTAGTTCAGCTAGTGCCCGTTTACGCTCCTGGGTAGCCGACTGGGCCTCGCCTGCGCTATCCGCAACTGGGCAGCCGCTTTTTGGGCACCAATTCCTTTACCCTAACGAGTTTTATTTTCCGATACCGATCTACGCAGATCAGTGTCTCGCTGTAGGTCATCGTGCGTTATCAAAAGCATTATTGACCATAATACGTGACACACTATTATCATTTACATGTAAAAATAATACCGATTAGGAGAGTTTTCCTCATCCTCAATATACTGAGCAATTTCTCCAACTTTTTGAGCAAATCTTATTGTGATTGGTAGACTATCAAAGTAGTTGCAGTTATTAAAATTCATTTTTGTTAACCCCAATATTTCAGAGCAAACCTTCCGAAGGGTACTTTCTCCCTCGTAAATATTGACTTCTATTGGCTGTGGGATATGAACTCCCGGATAGGTTTCATAATATGGAATATAACCAGTAGTGTATAAAATTCCAGTTGATTTATCTAGTTCAAGCATCGTGCCTCTGATTACTGGATAAATTCCAGAAGATCTTAGTAGCCTAATATTAGCCTGTTTGATTGTAACTAAATCTATTTCTACATAATCTCCTAAAGCTTCTTTGATACCATCTTTGAACCCTTCTACTTCTGCATACTCTTTATGAATGGCTGAATTCCAATAATTAGTTGTCTTATGTATTACAACCCGAGCAGGGGGCAACCCTCTATGAAAATCTTTGTACTCCTTTAGAACTGCATTAATAAGTTCTCTTGCATAGCTATAAGATAGGTGCGGTGATTTTGTATTCATTTCCTCAGAGTCCCACTCGAACTTATTTCCAATGAAGACTATTCCTTTACCTTCGTAATTAAATGCTTGAGCAATACTTGAACGAACTAGATTATTTTCGCTATTGATAACTTTATGAAAACTAATGCCAATAAAGCAAGTATCTTTGTCATCCAATCCGAGAGTCCAAGGGGCACCTAAATTTTTGTAATAGCTTGCTGTCACAAAGTTCCAAGCTTGCATAGACATATCTTGAAGTCCACTTCTGGTTTCAGCAACTGTACCTTCAAGCATAATTTGTACAGGAATAGCATTAGGAAGGATGATTAATCTAGACTTAAGATATCTTCTAAGATTAAAAAATCGCCCCTTACCTAGAGGAATAGAATGCAGTTTATCATAAACATCATCAGGAAGAACTATAAGGCATATTCCTGGCTTCACAATGGCCCTCGTTAAAAGCCCTTGATATGCTTCAAGATACAAATCACATACTGCGAAACTTTTTTCAAGCAGTGTTAAATCTGTGTTGTTCAATATATCTTGTAAATCAGCATTTTTGATTGATACGTTATTAGTTGAATCGTTTACAAACTTAGAGCGAAAACACGAATCCATATTAAATCCCGGAAATGCTGGGTTAGCATTTTGATTTTGCACTTCATGAGTTTCTTCAATCTCTTCTGTTTTATAAAATTCAGCATCTAAATCAAGTTCGTTCTCTTGGACTTCACCATGCTCAATCCTTACAAATTTATAAGATGTTGACTTGATTTCTTTTGTATCGGGGATTATATAGCTATCTAGATTGTCAATCCATTTACATGCTAGCTCAATTAATTGATTAGAACCAATCACACCAAAGTGAATTTCAGAACGGTGGCTATTATTAGATAAAGAAAAAAAGCCTCCATTTGATATTCCCATTTTAGGATCATCACATAGATTATCACCACCAAACTCCAGTAGTGGTTCTTTAAGTAAACTAACCTTCATTGAATAATAGAATTTCGTCAGAGAGTCCAGCGCTATTCGCTTTTGGGTTTTCTCTTCCAGCGATAGAAAAATCCGTGGTAAATTCAGTTGGTCGAGCTATGTATAGTTTGAGCTTTCCATACTCAAAAACTTTCCAGTAACTTCCTCCATTGCAGAGATAGTCTATCACGAAATGGATTTGATTTATCACAGCGTTGTTAAATTCCCGCTGTGTTTTGTAATTCGTATACTTAGTAATCTTCTTAGGTTCTAAGGTTTCTCTCCCATCAAGTGTGAATAGATATTTTGGATTCACAACTAAGTACAACTCGTCTCCACAATAAACATACTGAAAAGAAAATGCAATATGTCGGTAAAACTCATCTTGACCGTAAACATGGTGACTTACAACATCTCTTTCCTTAACTTTTTGGTAAACTCTGGTCTTATAATCTACAGTGCGAGTGTCTTCATCAAATTTAATAAAGTAAAAACGACGGTATTTTTTGTGATACCTAATTCCACGCTTTCTTAGCACACTCCTTATGATAAGATTAAGATTTTCAGAATACTGATTTCTAAGGTTCTGATTAATCCGAATGTCATTCAATTTCCATTTCTTGGGTTTGGAATTACTAATAACCTTGCTATGGAATTCTGGGAATTTATCCTTGCTAATTTCATAAAAGGTAAACACTCTCTTGCCGTTAAGAGTAAAAAATGGACAATCGTCTCCATCTACTACCTCAAATACTGATTTCTTAGTGGCAAAATATGTATCATATTCGTAAAGTAGAGCAGGCGAGGTAAATACTCTACACATATTACTTCCAAGAATATCCTTACTATCGTAATTGACTCGTGTATAGAAACTTGCTGTAAAGCTCTCGACAAATGAATTATCTTGTATTTTTAACAGATTATCCTTTTTATCAAAATCAATAGGAAACGATTCAATTTTTTTACTTTCTTTTAGATTGAAATTTGGAATTTTTTTAGCATAAAGGGTATCATTTCTACCATCATAAATTATCAAAATGACGTCTCCTGTAATGTTGCTCCAGTATTCTATATCCTGTCTACTAGCGTAGTATTTAAACGAATTTTCTGTCTCGCTTCGAATATAGCTATTATCAGACTCTGTTGACTTGATCTGAACTTTCAGTATCTCTCCTGTAGCAAACCTTTTCCCATTTTCATCAACCTTTGCAATTTCCACTTCACCATCAATCCCAAAATCGTTTTGTACTAACTCACGGAACATAATGTATGGCGTATGGCGATTACAATAATTATGAAATTGGATTACACCGCGTTCACCTATTACATGTCTGTCATTAATATTCTTCATCTAAGTCACATTTATGAGTAAAGGAACTGATTAGTTATTTGGGTTTTAAATAATTATGTGCCTCTGTTGTAATTAAGTGTCCAGTTTTCAATAATGGCAAACATTTGGTTGACAAGTATTCATTAACTATACCGTTTTGTAAATCGACCTATTTTATTAGCACTCCAAGACATAATGACATAACTTACAATAAGCACATACATGACAAGTTGACATAAATGTGTATTTTCAGTACATTTGTCAACAAATCTTTTAGGGTGCCGTTGTCTGAGTAGGTACCTTATCCCCAACCCATGAACTACTTTCCTCAACGTCTTAAATCGGCTCGTTTGATGAACGGGTTATCCCTTCAGGCGCTTGCCGACCGAATGCATAATCGTATTACTAAGCAAGCGCTTAGTAAATATGAGCAGGGGCAGATGATGCCTAGTAGTGAGATCGTTGGTTTGCTGTCCGAAGCATTGCAGGTACGCCCAGATTATTTCTATTCGGAAACTGAGGTGACCTTTGGTGAGATAGAATTCCGAAAGCTTAAGAAGTATTCAGCTAAAGAGAAGCAACGAATTATTGAGATTACTCGGGATATACTAAGGCGTTACATTGAACTGGAAGAATTGCTAGGAATTGAGTCGCGATTTGATAATCCACTCGGTAACATCTCAATCCCTATCGTTAAAAACTACTCTGATGCTCTACTAAACGTGGAAGCCGCTGCCGATCAATTACGTCAAGTCTGGAATCTTGGGGGTAACTCTATTGGTAATGTTATTGAATTACTGGAAGATCATCATATTAAAGTGATAGAAGTAGAATCTAATGTAGAACTAGATGGTTTTTCCACCTATGTCAATGATAATATTCCCGTAATTGTACTCAACAAAAGTAAGTTAGACGAACATACCGATCGTAAGCGCTGGACTGCTTTACACGAGTTAGGGCATTTACTATTATCTGATTTAGCATCGTTTTCTGAAAGAAACAAAGAGAAGCTATGTCATTACTTTGCCGGAGCCGTATTATTTCCGGAAGAGGCTATGAAGGCTGAACTAGGTGAGCGTCGTACTAAGCTATCGCTAAACGAATTAGGAGCACTAAAGCAACAGTACGGTATTTCTATGCAAGCCATTGTGTACCGGGCTAAAGAGTTGGGAATTGTAAATGAGAATTACTTTAAGCAGTTCTTCTTTATGTTTCGGCAAATGGGATACAAGGAAAAAGAACCAGTGGAGTATAAAGGACTTGAGGAATCTACCCGATTTAAACAGTTACTTTTCCGCGCTCTAGCGGAGGAAATCATTTCTATGAGTAAGGCCGCTGCACTCAATAATCAGAAACTAGCTGATTTCAGAAAGGAAAACCTAGTTATTTGACGGTTGCCGCACAATGGACATTACTCTTCGCCTTGCTGTCACCGACGCCTGTATCTTCATTGACCTACTCGACTTAGATCTAACTTCTTCTTTCTTCGGCCTTGATCTTGAAGTTCATACGACTAGGGAGGTAATGGACGAACTATTTTCTGGGCAACAGGAAATTCTGAAGGCTTATCAGACGGTAGGTAAACTTACAGTACACAATCTAGCTTCGGATGATCTACTGGCTATTCAGGCTACTAATTATCCCAAAGCACTGTCGCAACAGGATAAATCAGTTATTCATTTAGCTAATCAGATAGATGCTGTAATATTGAGTAGCGATGGGGCTGTTAGAAAGTATGCCCAAAGAGCAGGCCTTGAGATACACGGCATATTTTGGATTTTTGACCAATTAGTAGATCAGCAATTATTAGATAAACAAGTGGCAATTACCAAGCTAAATAATCTGATGGACGGCAACCTAATGTATCGAAATAACCCCCAACTACAGAAAGAGGCCAATCTACGTATCAGAAAGTGGAATGATGATTAAGCTACATATAGTTTCCTGAGATATTATGTCAGGCAGGTTAGCGCATGCTTACTATTACTCGTTTGTCCATTCACCCCAGCTTTCCGCCGGTTCACCTGATCTTTCCGGCGCAGCGGTAAGTAATCTGGCATCTTCGTAGCGTACCAAATCACCAAAATACATCACGCTATGAAAAAGCTATTTTTTGTTCTTGTACTGATCTTCTCCTGGATTATCATATTTGTCTCATCACTATACGCCCAGAATCCAGCTACCCAAACCCTCCGCGGACAGATTGTGGATGCCCAATCTAAGTTTCCGCTGGTGGGCGTTAACGTTATCGTGCTGGATACCGAACCGATGATCGGTACAGCGACTGATACAGATGGTTACTACACCCTGGAAAATGTGCCCGTTGGTCGGCAGGCACTACAGGTATCGATTATAGGCTACGCCGCTCGTACTATTCCTAACGTGATGGTGACTACCGGTAAGCAGGTAGTGCTGGACGTGTCGCTGGAAGAAAGCATACTGATGGCTGACGAGATCGTCATTACCGCTGAATCAGATAAAACCGCTACCAATAACGAATTAGCCACCGTGAGTTCCCGCTCGTTCAATCTGGAAGAAACCGGGCGCTACGCTGGTTCCCGTAATGATCCCGCCCGAATGGCGGCTAACTTTGCTGGAGTAGCGGCAAACAACGACGATCGTAACGACATCATTATCCGAGGAAACTCTCCATCAGGATTACTCTGGCGTTTAGAAGGTATCAACATTCCTAACCCCAGCCACTACGGTTCACTAAGTTCTACCGGCGGGCCAGTGAGTATGCTCAACTATAATGTGTTAGATAAATCAGATTTCCTGACCGGGGCCTTTCCAGCGGAATACGGCAATGCCTTAGCTGGAGTATTTGATTTACAACTACGTCGGGGTAATACCGAAAAGCGGGAATTTCTGGGTCAAGTAGGTTTCAATGGATTTGAATTTGGCGTGGAGGGGCCATTTAGTAAAAAATCTAAAGCTTCGTACATTGCTAACTACCGTTACTCTACGCTAGGCGCTTTTCAAGCTATCGGCTTAGACTTTGGCACCGGAGCGGCTACCCCGGAGTATCAGGACTTAACCTTTAAAGTAGATGTGCCTACCAAAAATGCAGGTCGTTTTACCGTGTTCGGAATTGGCGGGGTGAGTAACATTGACTTGCTAGGTAGCGAGGAAGACCTGGAAGCTAATAGTGAGAATCTGTTTGGGGACGAAAACCAAGATAGTTATCTAAACTACCGAACCGGAATCGTCGGGCTATCTCATCTATACTACTTCAATCCTACCACCAGCTATAAACTGTCATTAGCCGCTTCTCGTCAGGAAAGTCATTTTTACAGTGACTCCCTAAGTATTGAGGATCGCTCTCCTATTCCCAATGAGGAAGCTGACTTCATCAATAATAAACTCTCAGCCCATTTGATGCTGAATAAAAAATTCAGTGCCCGTAACAATGTAACCGTAGGCTTAATTACCGATCTGTACGATTTTGATCTGGTAAACCGACGAATTGTACCTGGCGACGAACGACCGCTACGCGACAGCCAAGGCCAAAGCTTACTAACGCAGGTTTACGCTCAGTGGCAACACCGCTTCAACGACCGTCTTACATTGAACACCGGTATCAACTACCAAAACTTTGAAGTAAGCAGTAGCAACAGCATTCAGCCCCGAGCCGGTTTGCAGTATCGCGTAAACGACCGGCAGACAATTGCCGTAGCCTACGGTCGTCATAGCCAGACGCAACCGCTGGAAACCTACTTTACGCAGACTCCATTATCTGACGGAAGCGTGGTAGAAAGCAACCGCAACATGGATTTCACCAACAGCCAGCACTACGTACTTTCTTACGATCATTCGCTATCGTCTAGTCTACGATTAAAAGTGGAAACCTACTATCAGAATATAGACGGAGCACCCGTAGAAAGTCTTCAGCCTTCTTCATTCTCTATGCTTAACGCCGGAGCCGATTTCGCCCCCATTGATAACGCTTTCTTAGTGAACGAAGGCGAGGGTCGTAACTACGGATTAGAATTGACCCTGGAACGTTTCTACAATCGTGGCTATTACTTCCTGTTCACTACTTCACTTTTTAGCTCGGAGTACAAGGGTAGTGATAATGTATGGCGCAGTACTGCTTTTGATGGCGGTTACGTTACGAATCTATTAGGTGGAAAAGAATTTAAAGTAGGCCGTAAGAATAATACGCTAAATCTGGATATTCGCCTCACCGCTTCCGGTGGCAACCGCTACACCCCTATTGACTTTGAACGTTCTGAAGAGTTGGGTTACGAAGTACGCCGAGATGATCTGGCTTTCTCCGAACAATTTAACGACTACTTCCGCACCGACCTGAAGATTTCTTACCGTATCAATGCGAAGCGAGCTACCCATGAGTTTGGAGTTGACATCCAGAATATCACTAACCGGGAAAATGAGTTTACCCGCATCTATAACCCGCGTACCAACACAGTGCAGACCCAAAATCAGATCGGCCTGTTCCCTGTACCTCAGTATCGAATTACCTTTTAGTATACAGTCCACAGACGGCAGCGCTCGGCGCCCGATTTACAGAAAAGAATAGTTGAGAACAAGGTGTGATAACTGTGAACCGTCGACTGTGGACTATTAACTCTTAATATTTAATTACTATGAAATCTATATTCTTTCTCTCGACCATTTTATCAATAGTAGGGTTGCACAATAGCATTGCTCAGAATCCGCTTTCGCAAAGCACTCAAGTAGAAATTAACATGGGTTGGGTAACACCCTTTCTTCAGAGCGGCAGTGAGCTAACTCGCGCTGAAAACATCCGAAGCAGTGGTCAAAGCTACTTTGCTGGTTCAGAAGGCAACCGCCGCGACGTAGGGAGCTATCCTGCTCTAAGCGGCATCAGTTTTGGAATAGGGTTTTACAAACCCGTTCGCTGGGCGAAAGGGCTGATGTTGGGTGCAGTAGTCCGTAATTCTCAAACCGGTTCACAACCCGAAGAGGGAGGATACGAAGAAGGGTATTTCTTTAACTTTCTCACTGCGGGAGCCGCCGCTAAATACTATCCATTTGAAAGTAATAATCTGTTCTTGCTGGCCGACCTTGGACTAGGAGCTGTATTTACGAAAAACCGCTTTGAGAACGAGAGCAACGAACAGGAGTTTTTCCATCAATTTGGTATTGGCAGTGGCAGTAGTATCGGAATGGGCTATGCATTTACCCCATTCAATAATAAAGAGAAATCGCTAGAGCTAAAAGTAATTTACCAGCAGTTGAGCACTCGGGTAGAAGTGAATGGCATTGGCGACGATCAGTGGCAATTCGGTGCTCTACATATTGGAACTAGCTATAATTTTTAGAAGTATGCAAAACCGACAATCTTACCAAGCAATATCTGTCCCCCAACTTACGCAGGATGCGAATTCAGAAGTAAATCACAAGCTAGGAAAATCAAATATAGAGTATTTTCCCTATCTTGAAACTATGAAAAACTTCACTGTCAATGAGCGGCTGATTCGCCTGATTGGGATTCCGCTATCCAGCGTGTTCTTCATGTTTTTGTACAGCTACGATCGGCTGGTTTCCGTTCCGGCAGTAATTATTAGCTACCTAATCTCCTTTACCTTTGTATTTCTGCTTTGGGAGGGAAATCGTGCTATAGTGATGTATATGCGGCGCTGGTTTCCGCATAATGAGCAAACGGCCAAGCGGTTTATGATCCAGATTCCGATTACGGTAGCCTTCACCATTGTGATTTCTTTACTCATTTTTTATGGATTTGGCTCAGTAGGTATTGTGCTTTGTGAGTCTGGTGAGCAGATGTTGAGTGCCGCAGCTAACCTAATTCCTACTTTGTTTGTCTCGTCTATTTACGAGGGGGCTTACTTTTTTGAAGAGTGGAAGAAGAATTTTCAGCGCTCCGAAGCTTTAGCGAAAGAAAATATTCGTTCCCAGTTTGAAGCCCTAAAGAGTCAGCTTGATCCGCACTTTCTATTCAACAGCATGAATACGCTGGCGGCGCTGATTGAGCCGGATAATACCAATGCCCAGAAGTACCTGGAACAACTTTCCGACGTGTACCGCTACGTACTGCTCAGTCGGCAAAAAGAAACGGTTTCGCTAGAGGAAGAACTGGAATTTGTGCAGTCGTATATCTTTTTGAATAAAACCCGCTACCGCGATAATCTGATCGTGGAGAACGATATTCCCGAAGAAAGTCTTAGTCGGCGGGTAGCCCCATTGAGCTTGCAAATACTGGTAGAAAACGCCCTGAAGCACAACGTCATTTCTAAGGACAAGCCACTTACGCTGCGAATTGCGGTGGACCGTCACGGTTACGTGGTAGTAGAAAACAACGTGCAAAAGAAGAATATTCTGGAAATGGAGAAATCGACCAAAACTGGTTTGCAGAATATCATCAACCGCTACGCTCTGCTCACTCCTAGCCCAGTAGAGATCAACCAATCAGCTGATTTGTTTTCGGTACGCATTCCCCTGATTACTTCTTGAAAATATGTTGGCTCGGTACTGTATTATTGGCTTTTTGTCCATGCTCGGTGGATGCCACTCAAAAGTACAGTATCCTTTTTCTACGCTTCCGTCGCTTACCCCGAAGCAGATGTACGAAGACTATGACTCGCTAGTCAGTATAATCAAAGGGGTAAATCCGCAATTAGCCGTAAGAAAACAAGTTACTGGCTTGGATATTCTTCAGGAATTGACTGAACTCCGGTCAACAATTGATGATAGCAATACTCAACAGTTTTACAACATTATCCGCCAAGCTCTCACGTTATGTCAAGATGGTCATGCTGGTATTCTACCATCATTCTACTTCTCCGATGTAGAAACAATACGTGCAGCCTATCCTGACTCGCTTACGGAAGAAGCAATTCATCACACAAAAATATACAGCGCATATCTTGATTCGCTGCGAGACCTAAAGCAGTTGGGTATTCCTATTCAATATATTGATGGAAAGTATCGGGTGACACAAGATTTTGATTATCAAGATCGGACTATTCAAGCAGATACGGAAATCACTCAGTGCAACGACCAGGAGGTTCATAGCTTTGTTCAATCCCTAACTAACCAGCTTTTTCTCCGCTGGGATTACGAAAATCAACAGTTTTATCACGAAGATTTTCTATCAGCGTTTGATCTGATTCTGAATCGTTACGCAATGATCACTTTCCGGCAAAGAGATGGCAGCGAGTTTGAGCAAAAATTTGATTTGTACAATAGACTGCAGGTAGAACCGAAGGTAGAGAAACGGAAAGCTGTTCGTTTTCTGGATGATTCGCAAACACTATATGTCCGGGTACCCCTTATGAATGTTCAGGACACTTCATTTTACATCAATGAGATAACTAGTTTTAGTAATCATGCCATAGAAAAAGTAGTAGTTGACATTCGGGATAACAGAGGGGGAAGTGACTTAGTAGGTGAACAAATCATTGAATTACTGATCGATGAATGGTTCTACGCTGAAATCGTTTTATTGGCTCGTTTGTCTCCAACAGTGGCTGACCGACTCCAGCAAGATTTATCCATTGCAGAAGTAGTTCAAGTTCCTTTTCTGGATAGTGCTCAATACTGGAAGATATTTCATTTTTATAAAAATGTGTTTCCTCGCCCTGAATCTATTCGCCATAGTGGACCTATTTATATTCTACAAAATGAGAATATTTTCTCCGCCGCAGGAACGTTAGCGGCTTATGCTGAATATAGCGATCAAATTATTTCGGTAGGTCACCCCACTGGGCGATTACTTGGCAAAGGAACCACTCCATTTATTTTCCAACTTCCCAATAGCAAACTGTTATTCCGAATGGAGCCACTCATCGATTACAGCGGTGTAGAAGATGCTAAAGATATATTTCACGATAATGTGGAGTTACCTTTATCTCCATCAAATTATTCAGCAAAAGCAGATAGCATAGTAGATGATCCTATGCTAGAGGCCATTTTATACGCTGAAGACTGAAAAACTTAAAGAGATGAATATCTTAATTATTGAAGATGAATACCCAGCAGCCGAACGCTTACAGCAACTGTTGGGCCGGTTAGACGAGCCGATCAACGTTATTGAAGTGCTGGACAGTGTAGAAATAGCTATTCGTTGGTTTACCGAAAATCCAGCGCCAGATTTGATACTCTCCGATATTCAGCTATCCGATGGGCTGAGCTTTGAGATTTACGAGAAAGTAGTCATAAAAAGCCCGATCATCTTCACTACCTCTTACGATGAATACGCCATTCAGGCCTTTAAAGTGAAGAGTATTGACTATCTGCTTAAGCCCATCAAGTTTGAAGAACTGGAAAAAGCTATTACTAAATATAAGCAGTACAAAAACGAATTCACCGCGGAAGGGAATGCTACTAAGATTGAGCGATTACTAGATAATTTGCAGCATACTGGCCGCCGTCACAAAAAGCGCTTTTTGGTAAAAAAGGGCGAACAACTGGTGCCCATCTCCGATAATGAAATCGCTTACTTCTACACCGAAAACGAGTTAGTCTATCTATTCACTCCCGAAGGTAAACGATACGTAGTAGACTACACTTTAGAACAACTGGATGGCTTGGTAGACACCGAAAAATTCTTCCGAATCAATCGACAGTATCTGGTGCATTTGGAAGCTATCCGCCAAATTCATACCTACTTCAACAGCCGTCTCAAACTCAACCTCCAACCCGAACCTGCTGATGAAGTCATCGTCAGCAAAGGAAAAGCCAAGGCGTTTAAGATTTGGTTAGAGGGGTAAGAAGTCTTATTGACTTCTCTAGAAAATCCGGTTAGGGTAGATAATCAATTGGATAAAGTTGAACTCAATGTTATTGAAGGAAATAGACTGTTGATCCTCCACTGCTAGCTTTAGGTTGGGAAACCACCGTAGGTTGGTCCTGAGTATCCAGGATTGAAGCCGGTCAGGTCGAATATCCCAGCCAAAGGTAAGTCCGTAGCTAAACTGAGTTTCTGATAGTCGATGCACCGATTGTCGCTCAAAGGATTCGCGGAAGCTTAAGTTTTCGTAGCTAATTGCTGGTCCGACGAAGGGAACAAAACCGTGATAATCAAACAAGAATTTGGTTGCTTCAAGTACAAATGATCTTCTTCTGGCTACTTGTGCTGCACCGTAAGCGCTGGTAGAAGAGCCGTAGCTTCGGTAACCAACAGCGAGATTCACATCGGGTTTATGCAGATAGTAACCAATACCAAAGTCAGGCATTAAGGATGTGCTGTACTTCTCAAGATACGGGCGGGTGCTTTCATTGTAGCTACTTTCTCCAACCCAAAAAGCTGACGACATCCCTACGCCCACAAAAAAGCCATTGAGCCGATTTTCAGCGGCTAATTTATCAGTGATTTCCTGGGTCTTACCTGACTCCCAACTGCGTTCTGCACCAATGGTAGTCTCTAATATATATCGATACGATATGTTTAAGTATAGCGGTGGGGTTTCAATAGTAGCTACTTGGTTGCGGGAGATATAATATTCTTGCGAGTTAACGTAGTTCCAAGTCAAACCAGCCTCAATCAGATGGTTTCTCGTATTAAACGTTAGCCCAGTTAACAGAGGTAACGAAGTATGATTGAGCTCGGGACCATTACCAAATTCTAGATTATCGTTGCTTTGCTCGTAGTAAAATGGAGCGATGGATACTCCCACAAATGGCCGAACCTTCTTATGTTCAATGCGCCAGGGGTAGTACTTGAAAACTGTTTCTACCCCACTAGAATAATCAACACGTTGGTTCGCCTGACTAAAGGTGGAATTAGCTACCGGAATAGCCAAATAAAAATCGGCGTGTCCCCAGAAGTGCGTGCCGCCTATGATAACCCTCGGTCTACCTAGATTAGTAAGATCAATCAAGTTGAGATTACCCTCAGTGTCTAAGTAGCTAGTAGTACCTCCAAGGCTTGTCTGATAATCTAACCCCAAGTTAAGCTGGGCAAAGCGATGGCGGGTTTGTTTCTCGGTGTAAACTTGGGCAGTTGCCGATAAGGAGATTAGAAGAAGGGTAAGAACCAGAAGTTTTACTTTTATTCTATTCATTTAGTCAGTTTGGAGAGCGACATAGGGGTGATTTGAAGGTCTTTATACTCTGCAATAACTATTAACGGAATGGATATGTTTCTACTTGATTCTGATCAACTCTCCACCATCAAACCCAGTAGTTATCGCTGTTGCTTGGGAGAGAAATGAGTTTTCAAATTTTTTATTGTTCAGATAATTACTCAGCGTACACATCATCACTTTTTCAACTTCTTGCCATTCCAAGTTGTCATATTCTTTACTCAAATACAGGTATTTTTCTTTTGGTACACAGTCTTCCTTGCACGCCCAATCATCATCCAACCCATGGTATTCTCTACTTCCAATAAGATAAACTGAGCAGCCACCTTCTGTCTCAATTATTCCAAAATTAAAAGCTTTGATTTGGCTATCTGGAAGTCTTTTACTTTGCTGGATTCTTGAAATCCACTTATCAATTTGATCTTCCATTTCGGATTTCTTCTTTCCATCCTCTTTTCTCAATAGTACGTACATTATCGACTTCTTTCAGTGTATCCAAGTATTGAATCAACCAGAGTAATTCATCGTCATTCGGATCACCAGTAAATTCAGTTGGATAAATGGCGTTTCCATAGTTGAAGATAGCTTTGTCAGGAGTATCATCAACGATTATCACCTTCTCTAACTTTTCCTTTCTACTACGTTTTAGCTTGGAGAGTCTTTTAACGTAAAAGGAGTGATGATAAGGGTCATGGTAGCCAGCAATTTCCATTTGCTGATAATCTAGACGGCGAGTGCATCTACTTCTTCCCCACACAAACTCTAAAGGATAGTCTTGCGGAAAAAGCTCTTCAACGATTTTTTTTACGTAAGCGTCACTTGCGGAAGACCAAATGGCAACTCTAAAGGTTCTTTTTATTCTTTCTAAGAATTCGTCTAGGTAAGGACGTTTATAGACTTTGTAGTGATAAATCTCAAAATCCCATTGATCATCTATTGGCGAGTGGGTAGAATGAATTAATGTTTCATCTAAGTCTAGGACTACAAGAATTCTTTTCAACTTAATTCAATCATTCAATATTCGTATACACCGCCTGCACGTCGTCGTCATCTTCCAGTTTGTCCAGCATCTTTTCAATTTCTTCTAACTGTTCTTCGGTAAATTCTACTGGGGTGGTGGGGAAACGCTGAAGGGTGGCTTTTTCTACTTCAATACCTTTCTCTTCCAATGCCTGCGAGAGTGAGCCGAAGTTAGTGTAGTCGCCGTAGATGTAGATTTTGTCATCGTTTTCTTCAATTTCTTCTAGCCCGGCATCGATTAACTCTAGTTCCAGTTCTTCTTGGTCAAAACCGTCCGGGGGTAAGAATTCAAAAACGGCTTTGCGATTAAACATAAAGTCTAGCGAACCGGTGGGTACTAGTGAGCCTCCGGCTTTATTGAAGTAGGATTTTACGTTGGCTACGGTGCGGGTTGTATTGTCGGTCGCGCATTCTACTACTACCAATACGCCGTGTGGTCCTTTACCTTCGTACAGTACTTCTACATAGTCATCGCTGTCTTTACCCTCAGCTCGCTTAATAGCTGCCTCAATATTGTCCTTAGGCATATTCTGCGCCTTAGCGTTCTGGATAGCTGTGCGCAGTTTAGCGTTCATGTCCGGGTCAGTGCCACCTTCCTTAGCCGCAATAGTAATGCTTCGGGCCAGTTTGGGAAAGATTTTAGACATCTTGTCCCAACGTTTTTCTTTAGCCGCCCGGCGGTACTCAAATGCTCTTCCCATAGCTTTATCGGTTTAAATCAAGCGAAATTACAAAGACCATTACGGAAACCCATTTTTACAAATAGAAAATTAGCAATTCAAAATCATTAACCTTTTTAGTTGGGAAGGAATGTGCTATTAACTTCATCTATAAATTGAGACGTATGCGTACTAACCTATTATTCCTGGTGCTGGCCAGCACCACTTTATTTCTGGCCTGCTCCGAAGCTAACGAAGAGATAAACCCTAACCCTGGAGCTTCTTTATTAGGTGATGCTGACCCTTCACTTAATGAGTTTTTACTGGTGGCTGTAGATGAAGAGGTTTACACGTTAGACCCTAATACCGGAATCAGTCGTCAGATATTTGCTTTTGAAAATCTGAATGATATTGAAAGTCTGCCGGAGTACCACGACGGGGTGATCTACTGTGTAACTCAGGATAATGGATTAACGGCTTATGACCTGAGAACGGATGAAGTGCTATGGCAAACGGGCATTCCCGATTATCACTATAGTAGTATCAATAAAATGTCGCCAATTTATGCCAAAAATACTGTTTATGTAGCTGGCTTACGGGGAATCATGACGGCTACCGATGCTACAACTGGGCGTATTCGGTGGGAGTATACCTTTCAACTCGACCCTGATGATCCATTTAAGAATATGTCCGGACGGGCTGCCTTACACGATAATGCAATAGTACACGGGACTTTCGGGTTTTTAGAGATTAATTACCTACATAAAATTGATGCTGCCGATGGAAGCCGAATCTGGCGGGTGCCTCTCGCTGAAGAAGGTTTAACGGGTAGCACCACTATTGTTGATGATATTATTTACGTACCTGCTGAGGATTTTGAAGCTCGTGATTTTACCACTGGTGAGCTACTCTGGCGACAACCCCTTAACGATTTCGATGGAGCCAGTACCCCGGTAATTGCAGGTGATAAGGTAGTATTTCAGGGTGGCTCTGGTTCAGTAGAATCCAGCTTGTACTGTTTGGAGCGTCGTACAGGTGAGTTGTTATGGAGAGTAGATACCGGACTTGGCGATGCAGCCCAACTTAGTCCAGCAGTGGCGGGTAACGTAGTCTTCGGGGTTTACGAACGAGGTACTGTCGTGGCGGTTGGCGGAATTAATGGTCGTCCGTTTGCGGTATCGCTAGAAACCGGGGAA
Organism: uncultured Flammeovirgaceae bacterium; assembly: GCA_937884755.1. Taxonomy (GTDB): domain Bacteria; phylum Bacteroidota; class Bacteroidia; order Cytophagales; family Cyclobacteriaceae; genus Tunicatimonas. Next base: position 6,560 of record CAKZYJ010000266.1, on the reverse strand, counting down.
CTGCTGTGGGAGAATGACCGAGTAAGTGTAGACACTTCTCCGGTGTATGCCAACGGGAGGTTATATTTCGACGGGCAAAACTTCGATATTGATGACTTTGATAGTGCCGTGGGCATCATCTGCTTAGATGCGGCTACTGGGGAATTTTTGTGGATCAATACGGAGTTCCAATCCAATAGGCCATTTCCGCCAATTGTGGTTGCTCAGAACGGAGTATTCAAGCGGGCAGGATGGTAGTAAATTAACTCGGCATTCTTTCGGCGGTAGTTTCAAATATCTTTCTAATCGGCAAAATTATGAAGTGAGGTTAAAAAGTTAGCTGCGTCCGCAGAAAGAATGCGTTTATATCCTTATTTTACCGGTGGTCGTCCCTAATAAAACAATCTAACGATTCCTATGGAGATAAAGAGCCTATTTCTAGCGGGGGCTTTACTACTTTGGCTAGAATATACTCCTGCCCTAGCCCAAACCCAGCGCTCGCCTAATATTATTATTATCTACGCCGACGATCTGGGCTACGGTGATTTGAGTAGCTATGGAGGCAATATTCCCACTCCGAATATTGATCGTATTGGCCAGACCGGAATTCGCTTTACGGATTTTTACGTTTCGGCTCCGGTTTGTACCCCTTCTCGTTACAGCCTGCTGACAGGCAGCTACCCTCAACGGTCGCAGCACGACCTGGATAAGGTGATTATGCCCGGCGATGACAACCATTTTGACGAAGAGGAAGTGACGCTGGCCGAACTGCTTAAAGTCCAGGGCTACCGAACGGCGATTACCGGTAAGTGGCACCTGGGCTCCGCTCAGCCTGCTTACCTACCCATGCATCAGGGGTTTGATCTATTTTCCGGGCATAAAGCCGGCTGTATTGACTACTTTCACCACGTGTACGGCGGGATGGGTAGCTTCTGGTTCATTAACGGTGAATCAGCATCTGAAGAAGGCTATTCTACCGATCTAATCACCGACCATGCAATCAGTTTTGTTGAAGGTGCCAAAGGCGATACGAAACCCTTCTTCCTGTATATTCCCTACAATGCTCCCCACTTCGGCAAAACCGATCCCGATAACGTGCCGGAGATAACCGCTTCCTTGTTTGAGGGTGAGTACAAAAGCTACAAAATTATGAATTCCTTGCAGGCGCCCGAGAAGTACGTGAAGCGCTTCGCTCATGTAGAAGATCCCTACCGGCGGCTTTATACGGCGATGGTAGCCAGCCTGGATGATAATGTGGGTCGTTTATGGGAGAAGTTAGAAAAAGAAAATTTACTGGAAAACACTATTATCTGGTTTGTATCGGATAACGGCGGCTACTCTGAAACTTACTACGGCCACGCCAGCAACGGACCACTACGGGGCGAGAAAGCTACGCTATGGGAAGGAGGAATCCGGGTTCCGGCAATGGTGTGTTGGCAAGGAAAGATTGAGCCCAATCAGGTAGTAAATCAGCCGGTTTCCAACATTGATATCGTACCGACTTTAGCAGCTATTAGCGGCTTTTCCGATTCGCTGGCGGAGCTTCCTGTTGACGGGCTGGATATTGGTTCGGTACTATTTGATCAAGCTACCATTGAACGGGATATTTTCTGGCGCTACCAAGGCGAAACGGCTTTCCGAAGAGGCAACTGGAAACTGCGTAATTCAGTAGAACTGTACGATTTGTCAACGGACATCGGCGAGAAGAATAACGTAGCTAACGCTCATCCGGAAAAGGTGAAGGAATTGCAACAAGCCTTTGAAGCGGTAGGTTTATGATACGATTTGATAACTACCATACGATGATTAAACAAGATTTTCTGATTAGTTTGCTGAGTCTGCTCCTTATCATCACAACCGCCTCGGGGCAAGCGGTCAAAATCATTTATGATACCGATATGGAATCGGATGTTGATGATGTGGGGGCTACGGCGGTGCTGCACGCACTAGCTAATCAAGGCGAAGCCGAAATTTTGGCCACGATGGTATCTTCCATCAACCCCTGGAGTGCTCCCTGTCTGGATGCCATCAATACTTTCTACGGACAGCCTGATCTTCCCATCGGTGTACCCAAAGGTGAAGCAGTTAATCGAAAATCGGGCTATGCTCAATCGGTGGCGGAAACCTATCCCCATTCCATCACTTCTTCCGAATCGCTGCCCGAAGCAGCCCAGCTCTACCGGAAAATACTGGCTAGTCAGCCTGACAGTAGCGTGGTGATTGTCACGGTGGGCTATTTAACTAACCTGTCCCGGTTACTGAGCACTCCTCCCGACGAATACAGTTCGCTAAACGGCCGCGATTTGGTGAAGCGAAAAGTGAAGCATTACGTTTGTATGGGCGGTCGGTTTCCTAAGAATACAAATACTCAGGTGAATGGCAATTGGAAACCCGATCCGGCGGCTACAATCGATGTGGTAGAAAATTGGCCTACCCATATTTTATTCAGCGGGGGTGGTGACCAGCTTGCTATTCTTTATCAGACCGGAGGCACTCTGCCCGAAATCTTTGAGAGCCATATTGTTCGTCAGGCTTATAAGTGGTTCTTTGATCGGGTCGGATGGGCCGAGGGTCCTACCCACCATAGTGCTGATCTACTGGCGGTACTCATTGCCGTACGCGGATCAGATACTTACTTTAATCAGATTTGTGAAGGCTATAATAAGGTGTTTGAAGACGGCACGCATGAATGGCGATCCTCGCCTGACGAAGATCAATGCTACGTGCTACCGCGAACGGCCTATATACCCGAAGTCACTGCCGAGTTGAATCGGTTAATGAGCGCCCCTTCTGCTAAGTAATGCATTTGAGAAATAAAGTAGTTGTGCTTTTGATACGGTCGTACCAGGGAGGTACGGTAAGAGGGAAGAACGCAGATGCCGAGTTGTAGAAGTTGGCTATTAGGAAGAAAAAGTGAGGGCAACCAGTGTTTTTCTGATTGCCCGTTAAAGGTATTTTGAAATGTTAAGCTGAAGCTTTTACTTCGCCCAGATACTTCACTTCGTACAAGTGCTCGTAACGGCGAATAGCGGCTTGAATCTGAGGGTAAGTATCTCGTCTAATTTTGATTCCTTTCGGCTCTCCTTTCTGACGAACTTCAATGTAATAGCCAGACTTGAGCGTGATACTGCGTGTAATTGGTCGTGCCAAAGGTAAAAGGGGTTTAAAGGTTAAAACTAAACATCTACTACAAAATCAGTCTTAGAATGACCAGTAATTTCGTAGGTTAAAAACCACTTTTATCAGCAACCAAAACCAGACTTCCCGGATGGTTATCTGATATAGTGAAGTTCACAATATACGAAATTTTTTTGAATTATCTGCAGATGAAAGCGATTTCACTTTGAAATTTAGCAATAGGTAATGCTCTTTATCAAAAAGATACTATTTCCCTACCTTAAGGAACCACGAATGATAAACCGGCAGATAATGCAAAAAGGGGAATAATTGTGTCTAGGTGTTCGTGATATAAATAACTCTGATTGTTGTTTTGTTCCGACCTGAACAACCAGATAGCCAGTCTTGCTCAATTAGTTACCAACACGCTATCTTCGCAGTATGAAAACCAAGCGTGTGTTTCCGGCCGAATGGTATCCGCAAAGCGGGGTGCAACTCACCTGGCCTCACTCCCACACCGATTGGCAAAGTACGCTTGATCAGGTCATTCCCTGCTACCAACGCATCGCCTACGAAATCTCACTGCGACAAAAACTGCTAATTGTTTGTTCAGATATTGAAGAGGTCAAAACTCACTTAAAGCATTGTGATCCGGCTAATATTGCCTACCACCAGATTGCTACCAACGATACCTGGGCCCGTGACCATAGCGGCATTACGGTGCTGGAGAATGATCATCCGGTTGTATTGGATTTTCAGTTTAACGGTTGGGGACTAAAGTTTCCCGCTTACCTAGACAACCAGATCACGCGCCAGCTCTACGAGCAGCGAGCGTTCGGCTCTAATATTAAATACTGTCCACTAAAAGATTTTGTGCTGGAAGGCGGTAGCCTGGAATCAGACGGAGACGGCATGTTGCTCACGACAGAAGACTGCTTACTATCACGTAACCGGAACGAGCACCTGACGAAAGAGCAAATCAGCGAATATTTAAAAGAAGCCTTGGGTATCCAGCGCATCCTCTGGCTTCAGCACGGCTATCTGGCCGGTGACGATACCGACAGCCATATTGATACCCTCGCCCGCTTCTGCGATCCCCGAACCATCACTTACGTTCAGTGCCCCAATTCTAATGACGAACACTATGAGGAGTTAACAAAAATGGAAGGTGAGCTAAAGCAATTTCGAACCCTGGCGGGCGAACCTTATCGCTTACTTCCTCTGCCCATGGCCGATGCTATGTACGACGCCGAAGGCAATCGTCTACCAGCTACCTACGCTAACTTTCTGATTATGAACGAAGCTGTACTACTTCCTTTTTACGGATTACCTCAGGATGAACCCGCTCGCGAAATACTCCAATACGCATTTCCTAATCGCGAGGTTATTGGAGTCTCCTGTGAAGCTCTGGTGCAACAACACGGCTCTTTACACTGTGCGACGATGCAGTATCCCGAAGGGGTGGTATAGTGTCAGAGTGCTTTTGTGTTATAGTAATATAGATTCAAAGTTACACGTTTCACAGACACTATAACACTTCATATATAGCCTCAATCAATTCAGGTGAGGCTTCTCGCTGATTATTGCTCAGCATGATTATTAGTTTTTGTTCGTCCAGCCAGCGACCGATGTAATTACGAAAGCCGTTTAGTTCACCCGTATGGTACACAAAGCTCGGATTTTTATCGTCGGTGAACCAACCGAAGCCGTAGGGATGAGTACTACCATTGCCGATCTGCACGGGGGAATAAGCTGCTTGCAGCATTTCCGGACGAATGTATTGGCTACTGTATAGCGCGCGATCCCATTTGTACAAATCTTTCGCTGTAGAGAAAATACCTCCGCCGCCCACCGTACGGAACTGGTAGTTATCGGCCTCACCCTGAGTATTCACGGCTACCGCCCGGTTCGGGATACTGTCGGCTAGTTCGTCAAAAATTACGGTATGGTTCATGCCGATGGGGCCAAAGAAGGTTTCTTGCATAAAATCAGCGTAGCGTTTTCCGCTTACCTGCGCTGCAATGGTCGTGAGTAGCGTGTAGCCCGAGTTCCCGTAGCTAAACTGGGTACCTGGCTCAAATAACAGCGAATCTACTTCTTGAATCTCCTTCAGTACATCAGCATTCGTTAATCCGGGAGGAAAGCTTTTCATGAAATTATAGTAATCAGGAATGCCGTGGGTGTGGGTAAGCAACTGCCGGATAGTGATACGTTCGGCGGCAGGCATTTCGGGTAGATACTGAACTAGCTCACCTTCCAGACTTAGCTTACCCTGGTCGGCCAGATACAGAATACCCATCGCGTGTATATGCTTGGAAAGGGAGGCTAGGTAAAAAGCCGTGTTAGGTTGCATCGGTATTTCTTCAGCAGCGTGCTGATAACCCACTGTTTTAGTGTACATTATGCCACTGCTATCAGCTATCAGAATATTTCCGCTAAAACCACTGGTATCCACGTACTGCTGAAAGAGTGTATCCAATTGCTCTGTCATGGTGAGCGGTTCACCCTTCTCCTGATTGCAGGAAATCAGGGGCAATAAGAGAAGTATAGAAGCAAGTAGCTGATTAGTTGGGGAGTTCATTTTGAAAAGAAACAAAATACCAAACTTTTCGCCAAGCCTTTATCGTTGTAAAATGCCCGTAGGAACATCGTAAACAATGAAAGTAGGTTTAGTACAACAGAAAAACAGCGCAGATACTGATGAAAATCTGGAAAAGCTTCGGCACAACATTCGTCAGTGTGCGCAGCAAGGTGCGGAACTGATAGTACTACAGGAGCTGCATAACAGCTTATACTTTTGCCAGACCGAAGACACCAGTCAGTTCGATCTGGCCGAACCAATTCCCGGCCTGTCGACCGACTATTTTGGAGCTATCGCCCGGGAGTTAAGAGTGGTACTAGTTACCTCTTTGTTTGAACGGCGGGCAGCGGGCATTTACCACAATACCGCCGTAGTGCTGGAGAAAGACGGAAGTATTGCCGGTAAGTACCGCAAAATGCACATTCCTGATGATCCGGCCTACTACGAAAAATTTTACTTCACTCCCGGTGATCTGGGTTTTAATCCGATTGAAACCTCGGTAGGCAAACTGGGCGTGTTAGTCTGTTGGGATCAGTGGTACCCCGAAGCGGCTCGGTTGATGGCTTTGGCCGGAGCCGATATGCTTATCTACCCCACGGCCATTGGGTGGGAAACTACGGATGCAGCGGACGAACAACAAAGGCAGCAGGATGCCTGGACAATCTCCTTGCGAGGACACGCTGTGGCTAACGGCCTTCCGGTAATTGCGGTTAACCGAACCGGTTATGAACCCGATCCTTCCGAACAAACCGGCGGTATTCCGTTTTGGGGACACAGTTTTGTAGCCGGACCGCAGGGTGAATTGTTAGCAACTGCTTCTTCGGATCAGGAAGAAAATCTGGTGGTAAATGTGGATCTGACCCATTCGGAGAACGTTCGTCGT
>CAKZYJ010000265.1 GCA_937884755.1 uncultured Flammeovirgaceae bacterium | reverse complement strand
GCTTTTGTAATTAGGGTCAAATACATTGATGGGCATCTGGCAGGTTTGCATCACATCAGACTTTACCTCCAGCATACGCTGATGGGCCTGATAATCCCGGTGACCAGTAAAGCCAAAGTGACGGATCTTTCCTTCTTCCTGAGCTTTTAGCACTACATCTAACACGCCGTTTTTCAGCCGCTTATCCACATCGTTAGGGCTGCCAATGGAGTGGATTTGCCACAGATCAATATAATCGGTTTTCATCCGGCGGAGAGAGTCTTCCAGATGCTGCCGGGCAATTTTAGCGTTGGTAGCGCGGGTCTTGGTCATAATGTAGGCCATATCCCGGTATTCCGGAGTGAGAAACATGCCGAAACGGGTTTCCGCTAGTCCGTTACCGTACTGTTCGGCATTGTCAAAAAAACGAACTCCCCCCGCCAACGCGGTTTCTATGGTTTTTTGGGCTTCGGACTCACCCATGCGGGCAATGTGGGCACCGCCCAGTCCCAGCATAGTGACGGTTTCCCCGGTTTTGCCCAGCTTGCGTTGGGGTAATAAATCGCCCAGTCGGTCGCGGGCCGGAGCCAGGGCGGATGCTTCCTTAAAACTAGCTAGCTTGGCCGGGGCATTGGCCGTAGCCTGATCTCCCGATTTAGGATGACAGGAAAGGGGCACCATCATTCCGGTGGTCAGTCCGGCTAGGGTTTGTAAAAATTTACGACGATCCTGATTGTCTTGCTCTTTCATGCGGATAAGATTGAAAGTTGAATGTTATCAATGGTGAAAAAATGTCTTATTGGAACGTATGAGTCTAAAAGTTACTAAAAAGTAGCAACGAAGTAAATTTATTCCGAGGAAGTATTTGCCCAGCAACTATTTAAGCTCGCCTTTGAGCTCTTCCAATCCGGCTAAATTCCCTTCCAATACCACTCGTACATCCTGGTCATCCCGATGCCCGATAATGCCGATAGGCCCCTGGTAATCACTATCCCTAATGGCCTGCATCATTTTCAGTTCCTGATCGCCCTCCCCTAACGTCAGTATCTTCGCCCCTTCTTTCACCATGCCGTTAAGGTTAATGCACAGCAAATGATCCTGCATCTGGGCTAACAAATTTTCAAAGTCGTCAATCTCGTGGTGAGCGTGATGAAAGTTATACACCATACCCAGATGATCGTCTCCCAGCGAATCAATAATTGCCAACTGATTGAGCGGATTCCCGAACCAGTCGCCGTGATTATACATGCCTAATGTACACCCCTGCTGCTTAGCCCGCTCCCGGAAATCACTGATAAACCGTATAGTCCGTTGATATTTCTCCTCGTCAGATAACCCCGCAAAAAATTGAGGCGCAAACGAAAACCAGCACTCGGTCTGCACATTGTTCGCCACCATTTTATCCCATAAAGCTTCATTATCTTCCCCCAGATAGCCGACTGAGTCCTGATCTATCCAGAACCAGACTGCTTGCAAATTGATATTGTGCGTTTCCAATGACTTTAACTCGGCCTCAAAAGTAGGAAGATGCTGCTGGCGCCAATCGTAGGCTAATTTGTTTACGCCTAGTTCATTTAGCATTTCTGCTCGGGCTTCCGCCCCCCGGTTTTCACTATCAAAGGGCACAATGCACCAGGCCACTAGGTTAGACTGATCAAACAAACCACGGTCATTGTCCGTCTGATTTTTTTCCTGGGCTGGGTTGCAGGAAAAAGTAATAAGAACCGTAAACAGTGAGATAAGAATTTTAGTACTCATAGTCTTCATTAGGGTTGTGAGCCTTCGTTATAAAATACGCTTAATCCATCTTTGCCACCTACTGCAATATCTTTTCTTCCGTCGTAGTTCAGGTCAGTGACGGTTAAAAAAAGTCCAGCCCCTTTCCCTTCTCCCAGTGGGCCGTAGCTGATAGTATGCTTGGTAAACGACTTTCCGTTCCACTGAAAGTAGTACAGCCCGAGCGGATCGTCCGAGCCCGGATCTCGCCCATTATGAGCCCGAAAGCGCTTACCGGTAATTAGTTCGGGTTGACCATCTCCGGTTATATCTTCCCAGGCCATCGTATGAAACTGAGAGTTGTAGGGATCAATGGGGTGGGTAATCCAGCTTCGCTGTCCGCTTTCATCAATACTTTGTTCGTACCAGGCTAAACCATAGTGGTGCCCCTGCCCTACAATCAAATCGTTCCTACCGTCCTCATTTACATCCACTACCAAAATGGGTACACTGGCTGATCCTAGCGATAGTTCCTGATGCATTTTCCATTCTCCCGAGAAAGGATCTTCGGGAGCTTCGTACCACTGCTCGTTGCTAATCAGGTCCCCCCTTCCGTCACCATTAACATCACCAAAACCTAGGCCGTGCCCCTGTTGAGGGCCTACCTCATAGCGAACGAATTTATTGCCTTCTAACTGATAAAACTTTAGTTCGTTGCCCGGATTATTGGGTACGACCTCCACCTGTCCGTCCCCGTCAATATCCCAGGCCTGCATACACTCTACCGGTCCGGTAGAATCAATCAGATGGGCTACCCAGTTACCTTTTTCCGCCTGATTTTCCCGCCAGAGCATAGTTCGCCCGCCCCAGCTACCGGTAATGAAATCCAGTCTACCATCGCTATTTATATCCATCGGAATACTAGCAAAATCGTTGTAGTACTCACCATTACTCCAGCGGTCTACTTGGGCGATATGATTCCGATGCTTAAAATCCGGCCCCTGGTACCAGAAAGCACCGGACACCAAATCTAAGGTATCGTCGCCGTCCACATCCCAGGCTCCTACTGCCTCGTAGCTTTCCATCGCAATATTCTTTTGCCGAAACTGCACTGGCTTTTCGGGAGGCTCTTCGGCCTGAGCAAACGACTCACATACGATACCTTGAAGCAGAAAAAAGCCCAAAGTTGAGCGGATAATATAGCTGTATAATGTTGGCATTGGAAGTTAGTTTCAAGATTGTAGTTCAAGTAAGTAGCTAAGCACTGCGTTAAACTCCGGTAGACTGAGGCTTTCGCCGAAATGGTCGGGCATGAGGGTGTATTCCGAAGCCTTCTGTTCGGCAATATTACTTTTTTGTACCATGAATTCCTCTCCGTTCATGTTAGCAAACACCACTGCTTCGCCTTCTTCTCGCCGGTACAGACCAGTCATTACCTGTCCATCCTCGGTTTTGATAGTGTAAGTCCGAAAGGCCTCGGAGATGTTTCGGTTAGGATCAAGTATTTTGGTAGCCAGGGCCTCCGCTCCCCAGTTGCCAATACCGGTCAGTTGGGGCCCAATCAAGCTACCCTGGTTAGAAACCCGGTGGCAGGACTTACAATTGCGATTAAAAACCATCACCCCTGAACCGCCCAGAGAGTCAGCCGCTAGAAAACTGGCCAAACGATTCTCGATTAGTTCGTCTCGATCTTCATCTACGGAGGACACGTTGGCTACCAGTCCATCGTAGGTCGCTAGCTGTTCGTCCGAGATGTCCAGGAGTAAGCGTTCCTTCACCTTGGGAGCCAGCAGCATTCTAGCGAATAAATCACCTTGCCTCACCTTCTTAAACAGTACTTCCCGCGATGCAGGACTAGCCGCCAGAGCTAGTGCTACTTCCCGTTGTAGCTCCGGAGGTAGATTTTGTAAGGGTTCCAATGCCTGGATACTAATCTCTTCCGGTAATTCATTGAGAGAAGCAACCAAGCGGCGTTGGGAATTTGGGGGCAAATCGTCGCTGCTAATCATTGTCTGTAGTAAGCCCAGGTTTTCTTCCGGGGCGAGTTGCAACAGCGTTTTAGCCGCCGCAATTTTCTGATCGGGATTTAGATTGGCTTCTGCCAGTAATTTTTCAACTTTGGGGGTTAGATCGGTTAATTCATATCTTCCTACCATAGCTATCGCCTGCTGTAAACTCTGGTCAGCCTCCGTAGCTCCTCCTTCGGTAGATGAAGCCGAAGAATACTGATCTAAAGCCCGATCTGCTAATTGGGCGGCCCAGGCGGCTAGTGGCTCTTTTGTATCCATTCCTCGCTGGGCTAAACCTTCCTCTACTGCTTGAAATATTTTTAGTTCTTCTGCGGGATCACCATTATCGGCTTTCTGAGCTAATTGAATAACTTGGCTGATCTTATACTCAGAAACGAATCGGGCAGCGTGCTGCAACTGGACAGACAGATTCTCGCTTTTTTCGCTAGAAGCCACCAGGTAATCAAACAAAAACTGTCCGGCGGCCGGGTTCTCAACTCCCGGCATTACATCGGCCAGGGTTTGAAAATCTTCATTATCCCAGTCTTGTACAAGAACCTGCTGCATCATGGCCTCGTCGCGCAGCAAATTGCGCAACATAAGCCGAAGGGTGTAGCGATAGTGGGTATCCTCATCCAGAATTCTTTTCTTTTGAGCCAGCAGATATTCTACGGTTTCCAACGTCGGATAATTGGCAATAGCCTCTACCGCAGCCCGCCCCACGTGAGGATTTTCATCATCTAATGCAGCTACGATCAGTGGATAATATGCCTGTTCGGTATCGCTGGTTTCGCGTAGAATTCGCTGTACATGGGTTCTAACCACTGGGTCAGAATAACCAGCAGCGGCTTGCATCTGGTTTTCATCCAGTGCTGATAGCCGATGCAAAGCCCACAAACCCAGTGAGTAAGCCTGAGCGGTGGTACCAGAATTTTCTAGTAATTCATCAATTAGCGATTGCGCCTCAGCTCCTACCCTATCTACTAATTCATCTAGTGCCGACATACGGTGAACAATATTATCATCATCGAAAGCAGCGATTAGTTCCGCCGCTGAAGCGGTAGCTAGATTGATCTTATCAGCCGACTGGCCCTCGTAGGTGATTCGCCAGATTCTTCCTCGCACTTTATCTCGCTTAGGATGATCTAGAGGAACCTCGTAGTGACCAATGATGCTGTTGTAGAAATCAGCCACGTAGAGAGCCCCGTCAGGACCCAGTTTGATATCCACCGGGCGGAACCAGGGGTCTTCGCTTTTCACCAAATCCTCTTCAGCTTTAGCCACCGGGGTTGACCCTGCAAAATAAAAGGAGTTACGATGAATACGGCAGGTGACCACATCGCCGATGTAGAAGTTTTTTCGGTATTCTTCCGGAAAGTTGGTTGCGCCGTAGTAGCCTAATCCGGCTAGTGCGGTAGACTCCTCCCCCATGGGTTTGGCATCGGGCCCAAAGCCAATCCCTACTTCTTTTTTACCAAAGTGCGGATAGTCTGCTCCACGAATGAGCTGATAAATGGGCGACGTATGGCAATCGGTAGAATACAGATAGCCCCACTCATCAAAGGCTAGACCGAAGGGGTTCACCTGTCCGAAAGTGGTTTGCTCTACCCGTCTGCCGTCGGGCCGAAAGCGAAAGGTGTTGCCCGAGGTCATGGAAATAGAATCACCGTCAGCCCCCGCTACGGTAGAAGTATTGGTGAAACCGTGGCAGGTATACACCCAGCCATCGTAACCTCGCGTGAGGTTATTCACCATACCGTGCGTATCCTGATGACCAAACTCACCCAGTACTACCGCACTATTCTCCGCCAGCCCATCCTGGTCGGTATCCTGTAAGCGATATAAATTCGGAATGCTGTACTCAAATGCCTGAGCGGCCAGTGGCAATAGTCCGATGGGAATATTCAAAGTATCTTCGTAGTGCGTAAACTTATCTGCTTGTCCATCTCCATCCGTATCTTCCAGAATAGACACTTTATCTACTCCTTCTCCTGGCTCAGCGGGAAATGGGTATTCGTGCGACTGGGTCACCCACAGCCGTCCCTGAGCGTCAAAAGCAATATTCATTGGTTTGCCGATGTCCGGCTCGGAAGCAAACAGTTCGATCTTAAACCCTTCGGGCAGTTTGAACCCTAACCGCTCTTGTTCGGGAGTGCGAGCTTCGGTAGTACGGATATGCTCCTGAAAGCGGTCACCTTCGTAAGTAGCGGTGGCTTTTTCTGAAACTCTTCCGCTCTGGCAACTTAGTAGAACTAACAATATCCAAATTGAGAGCTTGGGCCAAGACATAGATAGTAGGTTGTTAGAATAAACAATGCACAAAGCTATCATTATTGGCTAATTCCTAGCACAAGGAAACCAATGAAAGCTGATAAGGCAAAATATACAAAACTTCTGAAAAAGCTTAACCCACTTACTAACTAATGAAGTGACTAACCCATCCACAGCTTTTGATGTATCTGCTCAGAAGGTAAGTTTTATCGGCCTGAAACTCTCGCCCACCGTTAGAAAAAAGCTACTCATCGAGAAAAAGCCGGGGTTGTAATCATACAGTCTGATCTTTAGGGCACAATTGATCTAACTTCACCTAACCAAAAAACCAATGGAAAACTACCAGGATCAAATTGACCAAGCGTACAACCTACTGATTGAATACACCCCTAAGCTTCTTCTAGCTATTCTCACCCTCATTATTGGCTTATGGATTATCAACCGCGTTACTGGACTATTACGTAAAACACTTAGTAAACAATCGTATGATCCCAGCCTAATCAAATTCTTAATGAGTTTGCTAAGCTGGACGCTAAAGTTATTGCTATTTATCAGCGTAGCAGGTATGGTCGGCATTGCTACTACCTCATTCGTCGCTGTGCTTGGTGCGGCAGGATTAGCCATCGGTCTGGCCCTACAAGGAACCCTAGCCAATTTCGCGGGTGGGGCATTAATCATGATCTTTCGTCCTTATCGGGTAGGTGATTTGATAGAAGCCCAGGATCATTTAGGAGTGGTGATGGACATTCAAATATTCACTACTATTTTGAGTTCACCAGAAAATAAGACAATTACTATTCCCAATGGCGCAATTTCTAACGGGAGTATTGTAAACTACACTACTCTGGGAGTTATCCGAGTAGATCTAACTGTGGGAATATCTTACGGAGCTGACATTGACAAAGCCAAACAAGTACTACTAGAATTGTTAGAAAAAGATAGCCGGGTACTAGCTGATCCTCCACCCTTTGTTGGAGTACAGGAATTGGGAGATAGTTCAGTGAATCTGGCGGTAAGGCCGCATTGTAATCCAGCCGATTATTGGGATGTGTACTTCGATACTCTTGAGAACTCGAAGAAAACGCTGGACCAAAATGATATTGAGATTCCTTTTCCTCAGATGGACGTTCACCTGGACGGGAAATTAGTAAAGACTTAGTATGAGTGTTAATTCTACCTCCTGGCAGTCGGTTTTTTACCGGCTGCTTTTTTTATTTTTCAGTTCTCTGGATGACATCTGTATTGTAAGCTAACCCATATATTTCTGGACAAAGGGCAACCTACTGTTAGCAGCTCACCTCCCAATAAAAAACCGAAAGTAGTGGTAATTTGACCAATGGAAAGTAGAATTTAATATCTTGGGCGAATACTGACTAACGACTCGATAATCTTCATTCGCCATGCAACCTAACCGAAGACGTTTTCTAAAAACCGCCACTACAGTAATCGGCTCGTCACTGGCTCTAACTACCAATACTTTTGCCACAAACCCTAACCCAAAGGCCGATCCACTGGATGAGATTCTAGCCCGCTCGGTATTAAAAAAGGAGCTTTTCCCCGACCCAGTAATCATCGATAGGCTGGAATTACTTCGCTACCAAAATAATTTCATTTGCCGCGTCACTTCTACCGACGGGGCCGAAGGAATCTCGGTAGGCAATAATATGCAGTTGCAAGCCTTGTATCCTATTTTTTCCGTACGGTTACAGCCCTTCTTTCCCGGTAAAGATGCCCGCGACTGGGAGCAATTGCTAGAAGAGGTATACGTCTACAAAAGTAACTACAAACTCCAAAATCTAGCGCTATGGGTTCCATTGGCGACCATTGAATTTGCGGTGTTGGATATGCTGGGTAAGATTGTCCATAAACCCATTGGCGAACTGATTGGCGAAGTTCATCATCCTAAAATTGCTGTCTACCAAGCCAATAACTTCCGGGGCAAATCGGCTGAAGAGTCTATTGAAGGTATAAAAAAACAGGTGAAAGAATCTCATGCCAAAGCCCTGAAATTTAAGGTGGGGGGGCGAATGAGTAAGAATGCCGACTACCCCGCCGGCCGTACCGAAGAACTGATTCCGCTGGTGCGAAAAACCTTCGGCGATGATATGACCATCTACGCTGACTCTAACGGTTCTTACGATGCTGCTGAAGCTATCCGCATTGGCCGTATAATGGAAGAATACAACTATGATTTTTACGAAGAGCCGGTGCCCTTCGACTGGTACCATGAAACCAAAGAAGTTACCGACGCCATGCGCATTCCGGTAGCGGGCGGTGAGCAGGAACCTAGCATGCGTAATTTTCGCTGGCTAATCAAAGAAGATGCACTGGATATTGTTCAGCCCGATATTTTCTACTTCGGCGGAATGATTCGCTCTATGAAAGTAGCCCGCATGGCCGAATTCAAGAATAAGTCCTGCATTCCCCACATCTCCGGCTCGGGACTAGGCTACCTTTACATGATGCACTTCGTTTCGGCCGTACCCAACGCCGGCCCTTATCACGAGTTTAAAGGTTTCAATAAAGAACTACCGCTGGAGTCAGCTACTTCCAGTCTGGATAGTAAAGATGGGGTAGTCACCGTCCCCACCGGCCCCGGCCTGGGTGTAACTGTTGATCCGGATTATATTGCTAAGCATGAGGCAGTGTAGTAAGAGGTATTATATGTTCAAGTGTATACTTCTTATTTCATGAGCACCAGAATATCTATAGAAAAATAATTGGCAGTGCTTACCTTCCGTATTCCCCCTATCATCATTCCGTAAATGGAGCACACATTTTTTACACTGCGTAAAACTAAACTTGAATAATTATGCAAGTCTATTTACTGTTCTCTTTATTATTAGTAGTAGTATCACTGTTCTTCAGTTGCGACAAAAAAACGCAAGTCAACCATTCAGAGAAAACGTTTGATTCTTTACTCGTTATGCAAAAAGAATCTTGGAATTTGCCTGGGGTGGTTTTGGGAATCATCAAAAATGATGAAGTGGTTTATTCCAAGGCATTCGGAGTACGAGGGATTGACACCAATGACTCGCTGACCGTCAAGTCTGTTTTTCACATGGCTTCAGTTTCTAAACCTTTTGTTGCTACGGCCATTATGCAACTTGTTGAAGACGGTAAAGTTGAACTTGATGGAAGATTGATAGATTATGTACCCTATTTCAAAATGGCTGATGATCGCTATAAATTAATCACAATCCGACATATACTCAACCATTCTTCAGGAATCCCAGATGTAGAAGATTACGAATGGCATAAACCCCAATATGATGATGGGGCAGCAGAAAGATATGCTCAAAGTTTTGTTGACACTTATCTCGATTTTAATCCCGGAACGCAGTATAGTTATAGTAATGCTGCCTTCGATATATTGGCTAATGTTATCTCTAGAGCTTCTGGAATGACCTTCGAGGAGTATATGAAGAAAAATATTTTTGAACCGGCAGGTATGAAAAACAGCACATTTTTCAAGCCAGAAGTACCGGAAGAACTTGCTACTAAACCGCACGTATTGGGAGATTCTCTTCAAATTACCGTAAGTGAAGTCTATCCATACAATCGCAGACATGCGCCTAGTTCTACACTGAACTCAAATGTTGAGGATATGCTGAAATGGGCTCAAGTTAACCTTAACAAAGGAGAGATTAATGGTAACAGGATATATTCTGAGTTATCTTATGACTTGCTTACCCAGCCTCAATTTAAAGCCGAGGGGCGTGACAGTATTTGTTTGAGTTGGTTCGCACACAAGTTGGGCGACTATAGAGTTGTGAATCATGGGGGTGGTGATACTGGTTATCTAACAGACTTTGCATTTATTCCCGGTATGAACGCGGCTTTAGTGATGATGGCTAACAATGATTTCTATTGGAGTGGCGATGCTTCGCGAATACTTTTACAACAGTTAGTGCTGGAACGTATAGAGAAAGAATGGCAAATTCCAATCCACTACAAACTGAAGGACTATATATTGGATGAGGGAATAGAAAAATGTAGGGAAGTCTACTTTAAAGAGAAAAAGGATAACCCAGAAAAATATGTGTTTGAAGGCCGGTATTTAGATGAGTTTGGTTATCAACTATTGTACCGAGGACATAAAAAGGAGGCACTACAAATTTTTAAATTTCATGTGGAATTAGAACCGGACAATGCTACTTATGCTGAGAGTTTGGCAGAAGGCTATCTGGCTTTGAATGAAACCGAAGAGGCTATCAAATGGTATCAGAAAGCTGTCGAGATCAATCCTGACCAGGAGTATTCAAAAAAGAAGCTTATGGAATTGAGAATAAACGACAAAGAGTGAAAAAAAGAGGCATAGCATTACGTACGAAATCGTAGCCCATAAATCAAACACATAAACTAATGCTACAATTCATAAGTAAGACCATAATAACCCCTAAAAGCGATGTAAGGGCCATTCAAATTTCTCATAATGTTCTGAATGTCAGTATACGGCAAGCGTGGAAATTACCGGACCAGCCTGAGCCTCCTCAATATTGACTCTAATCTTGCTGGTCTCAACTGAGTCCACCAGAAAAATCCTTTTGTAGCCAATGTCGATATTCCATGTATTATGTTGTGTTGATTGGTACTAACTTTGCAATAACTTTTTGGTAGCAATCCGATTTATTTTTTATCATCTATCAGTTACAGTATGAATCTGATATTCGTTGATATACCTTCTTTTCGGGATACGTTAAAGCCCTTCACCTTTACCCGTCCGGTTTCCACTATTCGGGTGGGCATTGTTACGCTGGGTGAAAAGTGGCAGATGCGGCTGGATCAAGATATACCCACATCTCACATTACGGATTCCTATCTGGCGGAAAAGTACCCTCTAAGAGTTGAGGCCGATAACCTAGTAGTAAACCCAGCCGTTGCGGCGGATAATGAATTGGTTGACGAACTAACAAAACTGGAACCGAGATCGGCTCTCTATCAGGGTGAAGTACTAGTTGGGGCTTGTATTCCGGGAAAGGATTTGACAGTCCTAGCTGGTTATCCTAATCCTTTAGATCAGTTACCTGAGGTGCTGGCAAAATGCCGATCCACAAACTATGATCGCCCTTTGTTAATCATCCAGCGTCCCTGGGATATTTTTTTACAAAACGGAGAGCAGATTCAGGCTGATTACAATTGGTTAACCCGCAATCGCACTTCCTCGGCCATTTCCGATATTCATACCCGAACCTACGGCGAAGAAAATATTTTTGTGGAAGAAGGAGTAGCTATTAAAGCTGCAATTATCAATGCCGAGAGTGGCCCGGTCTATCTGGGAGAGAATACTACCATCCATGAAAATGCAGTAATCAAAGGACCGTTTGCCATGCTGGAGGGCGCCCACGTGAATATAGGAGCGAAGATCCGGGAAGCCACCACCATTGGGCCGAATTCTAAGGTGGGTGGCGAGGTAAAAAACTCAGTGTTCCAGGCGAATAGCAACAAAGGTCATGAAGGCTTTGTGGGAAATTCGGTGATTGGGGAATGGTGTAACTTTGGGGCTGATACCAATACTTCTAACCTAAAAAACAACTACCAACCAATAAAGCTGTGGGATTATCGAACCCGGCAATTAGAAGATAGTGGACAAACCTTCTGCGGGCTGATGATGGGCGATCATAGCAAATGCGGGATTAATACTATGTTCAACACGGGTACAGTGGTAGGGGTTTTTACTAACCTGTTTGGTGGCGACTTTTTGCCTAAGTTTATTCCTTCTTTTTCCTGGGGTGGAAGTGATTCTTTAGTAGAGTTTCGCTTTGAGAAAGCCGTTGAAGTGCTGGAACGAGTACTGGCCCGCCGTAACCAAACTCCCAATCTACTTGATTTGGAGATTCTGAGACATATCAGTCAATATCGATCCTCGGAATTCTCTTAGCGTGAAGCTGGCATCTGTAGATCATTTTTTTAATTTAGGAAAGCTATCGTATCAACTTTAGAATGAAGCAGCTTTCTAAGGCCAAATCATGGCGATGGATTTACAATTTGTTAGCCTTCTTCAGCATTGTAGGATGTACCTCCAATGCTGAGTCGCATCAGTCCATTAACCACACTCCAGAACTCACTGATGAACAGCAATATTTTCTAAGGATTAGTTTAGAGGGTGAGCTATCAGGTGTTCCTCCGGTAGTAAAAAAGTGGAATCAGAATATAAACATCTTCGTAGTTGACACAACCTATTCTGAATTAATGGATGAACTGGATCAAATAGTGGATGAGATTAATGATTTAAGCGCCACAGTCACTCTCAGACGAGCAAAAACGCGCGTTGAATCTAACTATTTGATCTACTTTGGCAATGCACAAACATATGCTACTGACTACGAACCGGCCGCCGCTTCTTTAGTTGAGCGCGAGACTAACAAAGGTGCTTTCTGGATTTACTGGGACGGAAATTACCGAATCATCCGTGGTAGTATGTACGTAAATACCGAGCGAGAGCAGTTACTCAACTGCCAAAAACACACGTTGCGAGAAGAGATTACTCAATCGTTAGGCTTGATGCAGGATACCGACGACTTTCCTACCAGTATTTTCTATCAATCCCGCAGTTGCGGGACCCAATACGCTGATATTGATAAACAGCTCATTCGTTGGCAACTCAGTGAAGAAATAAAGGCAGGGATGAACCGCTCGGATATTGTTGCTTTGTGGAACCCCTAAACAACGGTTTCTATTTGATACCTAAAAACGACGTTTCACTCCATTTATAGTGCTTTTTCCTCTTACCTTCGTAACAAACTAGCTTCAAACTTAGTAATCAGTCTTGGTTAGTTAAAACTCACTTTTCACCTCATTTTTAAGATGCAACGTATTTTCTTTTTTCTACTCAGTGTGGGCTTTGGGACCAATCTGCTCTACGGGCAAAACACTGGTGAGGTAAGTGGTTTTATAAAGGATGCCCGCACTGAAGAACCGCTTATCGGAGTCACTATTAAAGTTGAAGATACTGATCTGGGAAGCATCACCGACATCAATGGGTTTTACACTATCTCTAATATTCCTACCCAATCATATAATATTACTGCTTCCTACGTCGGGTATCAGTCTAGCACCAGATACAATGTAGTAGTACGTTCCGGAGGTAATCCTAACCTTAATTTTGACCTGAAAGAATCAGTTGATGAGCTTAGTGAAGTAGTGGTTCAGGCCAGTCCGTTTGAGAAAAGAGACGAAACTCCCAATTCTATTCAGCGGCTATCGCAGGAAGAGATTGCGACTTACCCTGGGGGAAATAATGATATTGCCAAAGTAGTACAGTCACTA
The DNA here is from genome assembly GCA_937884755.1 of uncultured Flammeovirgaceae bacterium. GTDB lineage: Bacteria > Bacteroidota > Bacteroidia > Cytophagales > Cyclobacteriaceae > Tunicatimonas. Next base: position 11,760 of record CAKZYJ010000265.1, on the reverse strand, counting down.
CCTGGGGTTTCGGGTTCGGTGGGCTTTCGTAACGACGTGATTATCCGGGGTGGTGCTCCGAATGAGAATGTTTATTACCTGGACGGGGTGGAAATTCCTAATATTAACCACTTTGCTACCCAGGGTAGTGCCGGGGGACCAGTGGGGCTGCTGAACGTTTCCTTCATTGAAGGAGTAACCCTTAGTACCAGCTCCTTTGCTGCTCAGTACGATAATGTACTATCGGGAGTACTACAATTTGACCAGCGCAACGGTGATCCGCAAAACCGTCGCCTGAACTTCCGGTTAGGAGCTAGTGAAGCAGCGGTCACTTTAGAAGGACCTTTGTTTAAGAAACCGGCTGAAGATTCCTTGGCTAATACCACGTTTATTTTTTCGGTGCGTCGCTCTTACCTCCAGTTTCTGTTTCAACTGATTGACCTTCCTTTTCTGCCTGATTACTGGGATTACCAGTACAAAATCAATCACAAGATTGATGACCGCAACGAGATTAACTTTATCGGCATTGGCTCTTTAGATAATTTTGAGATTAACCCACCGGAGGATGCTACTCAGGATCAGCAGGCCACATTAGATCAGGTACCGGTAATTCAGCAGTGGACTAGTACCATCGGCGTAAGCTGGCGCCATCGCTTTAAAAACGGAAATGGGTTTTTCCGAACTACCCTCAGCGGGAATATCCTCAATAATGACTTCCGTCAATTTGCCGATAACGAAAATCAGACGGGCGAAATTTTCCGAAATGTATCGGAGGAAGATGAGAATAAACTGCGGTTCGAACTCACCAATTTCCTTAACGATTGGACACTGACCAGTGGCTTCCTAGCTCAATACTCCCGCTACGAAAATAATACCTTCGATCTGGTGAATAATGATTCTTTCACCACTGATCTAAGCTTTTACCGTTACGGAGTGTTCGCCCAGGCCTCTCGACCACTACTGAAAGATCGTCTAATTGCCTCCTTAGGTTTCCGGATGGACGGAAATACCTTTACCGACAATGGCAATAATCTGCTCAACACATTTTCACCCCGAATGTCATTAGCCTATACGTTAGCCCCTCGCTGGACAGTGAATGCTTCTTGGGGGCGCTACTTTAAAATTCTACCCTACACCGTACTGGGCTACCAAAATCAGGATGGTGTATTTGCTAACCGCGATGGGGATTATACTCAGAGTGATCACTTCGTGGCAGGATTAGAGTTTTTGCCGCGTCGTTCTACTCGAATTACGCTAGAAGGTTTCTACAAGCGATATTCCAGCTACCCAGTATCAGTAAGAAACGGAGTATCATTGGCTAACCTGGGAGGTGATTTTGAAGTACTGGGAAATGAAGAGATAGCCACCGTGGGGCTAGGACGTACCTACGGAGCTGAGTTTTTACTGCAACAAAAGTTGAGCCGTCGATTCTACGGAATTTTAGCCTACACGCTCTATTGGAGTGAATTTACCGGCTTGGATCGGGACGATTACCGACCATCACTCTGGGATAATCGTCATCTACTAACATTCACCGGTGGGTACAAACTGCCTCGTAATTGGGAGATAGGATTACGCGTCCGTTACCTAGGCCCAGCCCCTTTCGCCCCAGTTGATATTGATGCTACCACTGATTCTTACCCGATCATCATCTCCGATTTTGATCAGTTGGGAACAGTCAGGCTAGGAGCATTTAATCAGACCGATATTAGAGTGGACAGAAAGTGGAATTTCACCGACTGGACGTTGAACCTGTTCTTTGAAATTCAGAATGTGCTGGGAAGTGACTTACCCCAAGCGCCTTCCTACGTGCTTTCTCGAGATGATTCAGGAGACATCACTGACCCTCGCGAGCTGGTTGAAGTGGATGGTGCTGATAACAGCTCGGTGCTCCCCACCTTAGGTATTGTAATCGACTTTTCGTGGTAGCTGCTCCAATAATTAGTGTAAGTCCCTAGATGGCAGTTTATCAGCTTTAGCTTTTATCAATTATTTGTATTTTGTGGTCAACTCATAACCTATTCCACATATGTCCGCTCTCACGTTGATTACTGCCGTTTTAGCAATATTTGCCGTTCACCCAATGCTCGGCCAACCCACCGACTTATCTGCATCGTTGGTTCAAAGCATAGAGAAGCGAATTGGCGGCGAACTGAACCCGAGTATTGCGGTTGGTATCGTGGATGAGAGCGGAACCCAGTTCTATAATTTCGGCTACACCCAAGTCGATGGAGAACTAGTGGATGAACATACAATCTACGAGATTGGATCAATCACCAAGGTCTTCACGGCTATACTACTAGCCCAGCAGGTGTTGGATGGCAAGGTTAACTTGGACGACCCCATCAATCAGTACCTGCCTCCTGAAGCCCAGGTTCCGGCGAAGGGCGATCAGGCGATTACTTTGGGCAGTCTTTCCGATCATACCTCCGGTATACCTCGTCTACCGGCTAACATGGCACCGGCCAATCCTAAGAATCCCTACGCCGATTATACGGTAGATCAGATGTATACTTTTATTAGCAGCTACGAACCTAGCCGGGAAGTAGGTGCGGCTTACGAGTACTCTAACCTTGCTCAGGGGCTGCTCGGTCACATCCTAGCCCAAAATGCCGGAATACCCTACGTGCAACTAATGAAAGAAAACATTGCTGAACCGCTAAACATGGCTGAAACCGGCATCAAGTTTAACGACCAAATGAAGGCCCATTTGGCTCCAGGGCATGCCAATGGAGAAATTACCGATAACTGGGACATCCCCACCCTAGCCGGTGCTGGAGCCATTCGTAGCTCTACCGCCGATATGCTGAGGTTTCTGGCAGCCAACTTGGGCATTGAGGAATCGCCGTTGCTTGATGCTATGGAATTAACCCATCAGGTACGGCATAGCCAGGCCGGAGAAATGCGGGTAGGACTAGGCTGGCATATCAAAGCCGGTAAAGAAGGGGATGTGATTTGGCATAACGGAGGTACCGGAGGTTACCGAGCCTTTGCCGGACTTGTGAAGGAAACCGGAAAAGGAGTTGTAGTACTCACCAACTCATCTATCAGTGTAGATGATATTGGCTTTCATTTATTAGATTCTGGCTCTGAGTTGAACCCGGTACAAACTAAGGATGATGCGGTAGCCGTACCGGAAGAGACACTGGAAAGGTACGTAGGCCGCTACGAGTTAGCGCCCAACTTCCATATTGAAATAACCAAGGAAGGAACTCAGCTCTACGGACAGGCTACCGGCCAGGATCGATTCGAACTCTTCGCCAAAAGCGAAACCGAATTCTTTTTGACGGTGGCAGAGGCCCGAGTCACCTTTCAGGTAGAGGATGATACCGTTGAAAGTCTAACTTTATTTCAGGCAGGACAGGAAATACCTGGTAAGAAGGTGGAGTGAACAATGGGAGTTTTATCTTTCTCCTCCATGCTATCAGGGATTAAGCCTTTTTTATTTTTACTATCTCAAGTGGCCTCAAATTATTGAGTTACAAAGCCTTTTAATTATATTATTCAGCCTGAATGGATGGTTTTTTAGCATTATCACCAATGCTCTCAAATTTAAACACCCAGGCAAATCCGCCTGGAAGATTTGACACATCTTGCATTTCTTCTGGCACTTGAATAGTCAATCCCCATGGAAGATTCCTCCAGAACAACGGTTCATCGTAACCTAATAATTTGATTTCAGACCCCTGTTTTGCTTTTACCTTGGATAGTATGAGTTCTGCGTCATCCAATTTCAGGCAAATGGCATAGGTGTATTTCTCATCCTTACTTTGGGTGTAGTACACATTTTTACCCAAAATTGATTCTTCAGAGACCCAGGGGGTCTGTCGTGTTTGATAGATGGCTTCTCCGTTTGTTTCCAACCATTTACCCATATCACTTAACCTAGTTAACTGGTAATCAGGAATCACGCCTTTTCCGTCGGGGGCAACTACTAGTAATAGATTGCCTCCCTGGGCAACATTTCTAACTAACATATGTATTAATTCGCTCGAGGAATTGATGTTACCGTCATTCTCCCGCCAATCATATGCAAAGTTTTTACCAAAAGGTCTGATTTCCTCCCAAGTATCTAGCGTCTCATAGTCATCAACCTGGCCACCTTCACTGATGATCACATCGCCTAGTTTTCCGTATAAGTCATTCCCCATTCGGGCATTTACCATTATATCTTTTTCACCCTCAAACTTATTGTAATAGTAGGCTACAATTTCGTGGGATTTGTAGTACCAAGCTGGACGCTTCCACCCTCCATCAAACCACAAATAATCAGGTTCATATTTGTCAATAAATTCTTTAGAAGCGGGTAATAAATAGTCATCCACATAATCGTTAACAGGTATTTTTCCCTGTAACCTTCTAGCATAAGTATCAGGATTGTAAGGATGAGTTGTTTCAAATGATCCATTAACCGCTCGCTGGTTTTCATCCAGAAAAGTCCATTCCCTTACTTGAATTTGTCCGTTCTCATTTAATAAGGGATAATAAGAGTCCTCGAGGTTTAAATAGAATCCATAAGGCAAATCATATTTTCTACATGCTTGCACAAATTCACCAGCGAGATCGCGATGAGGATTCATATCAACCGCATCACGATAGGTAAAACTACTGTTCCATAACAGCATTCCAGTTGAACGATGCATATTGAATTGCACGAAGTATTTAGCACCTGATGACTTAAATAATTGGATGTACTCATCAGCATTAACCTCTTCCGCATTGAAATATTGGATAAAGTCATCTTTCTCAAAATCTTCCCCCCAATGTTTGGTATAGTATTCTCCTTTTGTGGATTCTTTGTAAATATGATCAAGGTAGGTATCAGTGTAATAGTTACCCCCGTATCCTTGAGCACCGTACCCAACAAGGCTGTATAAGCCATAATTTAAGGCAATGCCAAATTTTGCGTCTTGATACCATTCGGGAGTATGGTGATTGGAAAGGGAAGCAAACGTTGGTTTGTACGGGCCATCGTAAATCACCTTCTCCATATCAGCCATTTCCTGGGCAGCTCGTGTACGGTGTTCTTTTGTTTCTTCTTTTAGTTGTTGCGTACTTTTTTCATAAATGTATGGTTTGAAATTATCTGGTCTTTGAGGAGCTTTCAACCCCTCTTGAGCGATGACTGATAAAGGGCAAAAAGCAAGGAAAAGTAGAAGTATTGCCGTCAATGCCGCGGTCTCAGGATAGATTATGACTGTTTTGCTGATAATTTCTTTTGTTTTCATTTTTTCGGATCTCTCAGTGGTACAACATGCAATTTGGGGTAAGTGAACGCATGGGTATGGTGAGTGGTCTCTGTGCAATAAGTAAGGAAAATAGTTTTACCTGTGAGCAATTACTTTTAAGGATTCTGAATCAGCTTCAAGTTCATATATTCCAATCGCATTTATTATACCCTTTATTTTCAATATGTCCTGATTACCTTCTTTTGTACTAGCTGGGAAATTGATCCATTGAATTTCTTTGTAGAGTGTCCACCCTGGAGTAATTGTCAAAATCTTCATATTCATTGCCATCGATTAGCAAGTGCCTAATTTTGCCGTCGTAAACAAATTTTACCTGACACTCTTTAACTAATTCATGATTTTGAACAAGTGCTTTGATGAGTTTTCTCCATTTAGTGTCATTAAGAAATGATCCAGAAAATTTCTCTTTGAATTAGAGCATCCAACTTTTCATCTTGATTTTTCATGCAGCATGTAATTCTCTACAACAATTGCATAACAACAGCTAGTCTCCGTTATTTCTCTTACATCGATAATATTCTTCGTGCCAATCTAGCGGATTTCTGCTTGTCTTAAAACGATTTTCTACCATATCATCAGTGATGCATCAAATAGCTGTGTGCTAATAATACCACCCCATTGATTCGGGATCGCATCGAACTCTTCGCCAAAAGCGAAACCGAGTTCTTTCTAACCGTAGTAGAAGCCCGAATTACTTTTCAAATGAATGAAAACTCGGTTAAAAGCATAACCCTATTTCAAGCGGGCCAGGAAGTACCGGGCAAGAAGATTGAGTAACGGTTCGTATAAGAATAGTAGCCGACTGCGGAACTACAATATTCAAATTACGACAAAAATTTATGCGGGCTACACACTTCAATTTTACTACTATTTCGACTATTATTTCTTATACATTGTTAGGGTGCGTTTTTAATCTTTTTCTATTCCATACCACCTACGTTCTTCTTGGCTAAATTCTTTGCTAGCCAAAACTTGGGCAGCCTTTGAAAGTACTTCTTTGTCAAGATTATAGAGTCTTGGTGATTCGTCCGTAGCAGAGACTGCAAGCCATTTTCCATTATTTGAAAAGGACAAAATATCAATCTCAGCTGAAAAATCATTTGCTATAGATATAGGAGGAATTTTCAAATTCTCTAAATCCCAAATTTTAATAACTCCATTTGCATCTCCAGTAGCTAATTTACCTCCTATTTCGGATATGGTAAATTCATTTACACCAGTTAATGAAAGATCATTTATTAATAATGGCTCAGGGGAAATATTGCCATTTTCGAAATTAACAATCCAAATTCTACCGCCTTCAGTACTCACATAAAGCTTTTCATTATAATATTTTATCGCTCTTGGATCCTGATTAAACTTGACATCTCTTGTTATAAATCTTGCGTTATCTAAATCAAAAATTTTCAGGACCCTCCCCTTAGCTTCATCTTCAAAACGCAAATATTTGTTATCTCGCCAGTTTCCAAAAACTAACCATCGGTTATCAAAAATCTGGGCATTTCCAATAGATTCCAACTCTGAATTAAAAGAGTAATGCGGCTCTTCAAATGTACTTTCATCCATTTTCCAAACTTGTCCTCCTTCAGGTGAACGAGAGTCTTGTTTATTTAATACGAGCCATTTTTTATCAAAGTAGCTAATGTCATACGGTGGGCTAAAGGCTTTGTGCAACGACCATGAATTATCAACTTTATTATAGACTTTTATATCCGTTGCAATGGTAGTCTCATCAGACGAAAAGGTATCACAATCAGGACTATTTTTACAAACTGTTGTTCTTTTTAATGTGATTACTGTAGCATTGTCAATAATAATTCCTTGCTTACTTTCATCATTTTGAAGTGTATTATTGGAGTCTGTAGAGTCAATTATTTTACCATTTTTGTCAATTTCATGTATTTTGACCCCATTAGAAGAAGAGACAAGGACCAAATTGTGATCGGTATTCAAATCTAATATATCTCCATTAATATTATATGAACTATCAGGTTCTGATAGCGGCCAAATAATCGAATTGGCATCATAGCTAGAATTTCCAATTATCCCGTCAAAACCAGCATAGCTACTGAAGTATTGAAAACCACTCGAATAAAAAGCTTTTGAGGCTCCCGCTGAGTCCAAATCCCACCAGGTCATTCTACTTCCATATGAATGCTGAATTAATAGTTTTGAATTATCATCAGAAAAAGAAAACTTTTCAGCTGTCCAATTAGACCATTTCGAGGACAGTTCTGGGAGAGCTTTTCCTATTCCAACTTTGGATCCACTTAAATCCCAAATCCTAGCTCGGTGATCATCACCAGTCGTAATAATACCTTTCTTCCAATTGTTAATTGATCTCACATTTCCTTCGTGGCCATACAACATGTATGTGTTTCCGTAGCTGTCGCTAATCTCTACACCTCCTCCTACTATTGCGAAAGCAGTCCATGAACTTTCACCCACTAAACAAGCGTCATAAATTTCAACATTCCCACTAGCATCTATTTTTAGTTCTTTTAACGGATCTGAATCGTCATCAAATAAATACTTATCCTCTGAAATTCCCCAAGCAAAACGCTCGACACCTTTCTTCTGGTACCATTCTCCATAATTTGGACTCTGACCTCTATACCCAGCTACAGTGACTTTCTTAAGTTCTGGTTGTGAAATAATCTTAGTGATTTGTAAGAAACGAGTTTCTTTTTTAGTGACAGGGTCTGGTAGTCGTTCGTAATTTGTTGTCCCAGTAAAATCGTGGATATCTATCCTCCAAGTACGAAGCATAGCCTCATTTCTACCAAAACCTCCACCATTTTTGCTTCGCTTATAACCAGTACCGGTAAATAAAAGTATCTCAAAAGGATTACCTTCTTCGTTCTCTGATATTTCAATTGCTCCAATTTCCCCCTCAGGATGATCATAATTTAATGATTTACTTAACGATATACCATTATCATCAACTAACCATAGACGCAATTCGCCAGATACTGTTCCGGAGGAAAACCAGTTTCCATTTTTATCCCATTCAAGTACGGAAACCTCAGCGTTATGACCTGAAATATTGGAAAAATACTCTTGAAAAGGCTTATCAGAACTAAGATCGTATAAGGCTACATTTCCACTGTCTTTCCCTACTATTAACCATCTACCTTTTGGGTCCATCGATATTGCAGAGATGTCATTTATGACATGTTTTTTTATGTATGATGAATTTTGATGAAGGTCAATAGCCCAAAACTTGTCTACATACCTCCCTCTAGTATTGGATACAAATAGATAATCTCCGTTTGGAGAATACTGCAGCCAGGTGATTTGTATGGGTGTTTGGTTTTCTTCATCAGTATCTATCTGATTAAAATCATATTTTTCAAAGACAATTATTGAGTCTGCAGATTCCAGATCATACAAAATGAGACTTCCTCCGAGTCCTCCAACTGCTAACTGTTTCCCGTTAGGAGATATTTGTGTTGCTAAACCTGTTTCAATCAGCTCATATGGCACCCCGCCTGATCGCCCTAATTGAAATAAGCTTGTTTCTATTGCTTTGTTTAAGCTTGCAGTATTTGAAGAGGAATTTTTCAAGGTATGTGATATCAGGTTTAAAGACCTCTCGGGATCTTCTTCGAAAGAGTTGGCTGATTCAGCTGCCCATCGCTGATTTATTGCGTCTATTTTTGTACGTTTTGAGGAATCTAATGCTATTCTCAACCAAAAGACTGATAATACTAGAAGTATTGTTAAGGAGGTAATTCCAAAAACTGCGGCTCTAGTCTTTCTCAATAGGCTTTTTAAACGTTCAATATCATGATAGCGAATTAAACCCTCTCTTTCTCTGATACCATTTAAAATTCTGTTTTTTAGAGTTTCGTATTCACGGGTAGCATCCTCCGTTGACATTGCGTTTATATCATCTATATTCAGACTTAAAAAATTTGAATCTTGCCACTTATCTCTGACAAAATTTGGTAAGAACCTAAAACCTTGTCCTGTACAGTCTATGAAAATGGGAGCTATATTTTGCCTGTTTTTTAACCACCACTTTAACTCCATATGAACCCAATCAGGATTATCTTTATCTGATAGATTAGCTGCCAAACCTGGTGTTAGAACAACTATGAAAGCACGTGAACGCTCTAAAGCAGGCCCATGATGTTCTTTCCAATTCGATACAGCTGAAAGGTTTAAATCAAAAAATACATCAACCGGGATGTCATTGATATTCTCGATGTTAATTGTACTATTTTTCAATAATTCAAAAACTTTCTGACTGGCTTCAGAACCATCAACCCTTCTATAGCATAAAAAGACGGGGATACTCGTTGGCAACTCTCCTTTTTTATCTCTATAACTATTTTTTGAGTCCATAATTCTCTTTTGTAAGCAGGTTTTGTTTAATGCACCCAAACGACAGTATACCCGCTAAAAGTAGCGGGTATATCCAATATACCTACAGATGATTGGTAGTGCTTCTAATTTGGATAGTTAACAAAATAAATTAATAATACCGTCCGATCAATTCATGCTCCACAATGGTTTGGCGGAGGGCGAGTGGATCGATAGTGCCCTGCTGGCCGTAGATACGCTGGCCACCGGGTTCTACCAGAATAGTGTAGGGTAAGGCTCCCTCCCACTCAGGATCAATAGCCTCAATCAGCGCGTACTTATCGTCTTTGGCAAAGAGGTAGTTCTTCATGGATGAATTCTGCTTTTCCAGGAATTGCAGCACTTTTTCTTCTTGCTCGGGACGGTCGGCGCTGATGGAGATAAACTCAAACGGACGGTCGTCGTACATACGGTGCATCACCACAAACTCGGGATACTCCAATACACAGGGGCCGCACCAGGTCGCCCATACGTTAATCAGTCGCAGCTTTTCCGAATCGTTTTTCAGCAGTTCGGCAATACCGGCTTCGTCAATCATTTCCAGGTTCACCGGCAGTTCTTCCCACTCGGCGTATACTTTGTCTTTCCATTCGTCTTTCCAGGCCCACTTCACCGAGCAACCGAAGGTTTTGGTCTTAGGGTTTACCACTGTTTCTCCGGCCAGTACGGCATCCAAGGCGGCCCGCACATCTTCGGCCTGAGCGGTGCCGGGCTTTTCCGAATCATCCAATCGGCCTACGTACTGCAAGGCACGTTCCTGATCAAACACAAATACATGAGGGGTGGCTACCGGTCCGTACTGAAGGGATACGGCATGGTCGTCGCCATCGTAGAGGTAAGGAAAGTTGAAGTCCATATCCTTCGCCCGCACCTGCATATCCTCGTAGGTATCGCCCAAGTCGGAGTAACCCAGTTCATCGTACAGTAATGATATGGGACTATTTGGCGAGATGGCAATCAGGGCTACACCCTTATCCTGGTAATCATTCACCAAATCCATAATACGCTGCTCGTAGGCCTGAGCGGTGGGGCAATGGTTACAGGTAAACACAATGGCCAGCACTTCGGTATCATCAAAATCGGCCAGTTCGTAGAACTTACCATCTACTCCTGGTAACCGGAAATCGGGAGCCTTGGCACCAATCTCAAGCGTGCTTACTTCCACCTCCTCCACCGGCTGAGGTGATGCTTCAAATGCTGCAGATTGTACGGGCATCTCAGTTTCTTCTTCCGTAACCGCCGCCGAATTTTCCGGCTTCGACTGGCAAGCGGCTATTAGTAATAAAAGTAAAAACGAAACGAAAAATGATGGAAAGGTTGGATATGGTTTCATAAGACAAGTGGAGTTTTAATTCAGTGCGAGCAAAAAGATAGTGTTTCGGCTGAATGAAAGCAAATGACCAGGTAGGGCTGACAAAATGGGCAGTCACTGATAACTATTCATAACTCCCATTTACCGCCATAATGTCATATTATTTTATCATATTTAGCCATAAAACGTCATATTGTCAGTAAAATTTAAGTTTTCACTCTTTTTTTTGCATTGGTACTTGGTTTGTTAAGTATTAGGCGTAACCAAAAAATTAATTAACTCAAACATATAATTATTATGAAACTGATACGATATAACACCCCGTTTCCTCGATTCTTTGACGATTTTGTAACTAAAGAATTGGATCAGTTATTTGACACTAGTGGATTCCAGGGCCATCGCTTACCCGCGACAAATGTTAAAGAAACTGAAGATTATTTTGCTTTAGAAATGGCCGTACCCGGTTTTGCTAAAGATGACTTCAAAGTAGAGTTAGACCAGGATGTCTTAACCGTTTCGGTGGAGAAAGGAGATAACAAGGAGGAGAAGAATGATGCGTTTGTGAAGCGGGAGTTCCGCTACCACAACTTTAGCCGCAGCTTCCGCTTACCGGAAAATGCAGTAGACGGTGACAAGATTGCCGCTAAATACGAGAACGGTATCCTGACACTGACCTTACCCAAACGGGAAGAAGTAAAGCCTAAGCCGGCTCGCACTATCGAGATCGGCTAAGCATGGTAGTGGAAGGCTAGTCGCCGACGGCTAGTCGCGGACGGCTAGTCATAGATGAAAGAGGCGGGCATCTTTTGCAGTCATGGTCGGAAGAAATTCCGGCCATTTTTTATGTTTTGA
>CAKZYJ010000264.1 GCA_937884755.1 uncultured Flammeovirgaceae bacterium | reverse complement strand
AATGGCGAAGTCATGAGTTAGGCAAGAACCGGTGAAGATAAGTTCATAAGCCTTTTTAGATCTACTGCTCATACAATCCCAGATAAGACCATTGGATTGTATGTTGGTAGCGACCTTATCCATGAACTAAAGCGGTTAGTTTCTCTAAGTCTAAATTAGAGCAGAGAAAGGAATAATATTCTTAATGGATGTTACCAATTTATTAAGCTTTTAAGAATACAGGAGGGTTCTATTAGTACGGGTTACCTTAGCCTATACCAGAAAGAAAGCTGGAAATAGAAGAATGAAGAGCCACTCCTGAAAGATTAGAAAGCTGTCGACTTCTTGTGGAAAAGGAAAAGTAGCGAACAAGAACTGACTGGTGGCAAAAGTTTTGGTATCCGTATACAAACGGGAGAAATCCTTGGTGGTCAGCGACTGCCAGGGCACATTCTATTAGATAAATGGCTCTGTTGCAAAGTTTAAGATTATGTATTTTCACTTTTCACTGGAAATCATTTCGTCATGGTTAACTTTAAGGGACGGCATTTTAAAAGGGACTGTCATCTTGCAGTGTATTCGTCGGCGGGCGACCCCGTGGTACTGTAAGTACTGGGTATCAGTCATTGGGATCTATAAGAAATGATGTTGGAGCGCGGTGTGGAAGTCGCCGTGACGCGGTAGATCATACTATCATCTATCGCTGGGTGCAACGCTATTCGCCATGAAATGGGCTCCCGAGATGGAAAAGGCCTGACGATTTATTCTATAAGGACTTTGTTTTTTATGCTTGCATGCTTTCTTACATTTTTCCTGGTAAAGTAATAAATGTGAGTAACCTTCATTTTTTTTACTTACTCACTGTAGTACTTTGAACCTAACTTCATAGCTAAGAAAATCGACACGATGCAACGTCTTATTCGGTCAACCGATATCAGATCCAAAACCTTTCTGGCATTTGGGCTTCTGTTGATGCTATCGTTAATATTAGCCTTTGGAAGTCTTTGGGAGCTAAGGGCCATCAGTCGATACCACCACATGGCTCAAGCGGCAGGTTGTATTCAAACGATCATACAGCAAGTGCGTAAAAATGAAAAAGCTTTCCTACTTTCAGAAGTAAAAGAGGATGTCTTTTACAAGTCGAAGGAAAGTCAGCATCATAGGAATATAAAAGCTGGCATTGAAGCCATTCAACAGCAACTTCAACAAAGTGGCTTAGCCGCTTATTCCCCCACTGCTTCAATGGTGGCTAATCTTCAAGCTGATATACAAAACTATGCTCGCACCTTTGATCAGTTAGTAGTAACTGTATGGGAACGAGGGCATAAGGACTACGGAAAAATTGGCAAGTTAAGGAAGGCTATCCATCGGCTGGAGCAGATGCCTTACGACTACGATAAAGTCAAGATGCTGATGTTGCGGCGGCATGAAAAGGATTTTTTACTTCGGCGGGATCTTAGATACGAAAAAAGGTTTACCGAATCTTTTGATTCCTTTCGATCAGAGGTAGCTGGAACTCTTACTGCTCAATTGCTACCCTCTGATAGCTTGGCTTTAGTACTTTCCTGGCTAGATCAATATCACGATAATTTTCTTGAAGTCACCCAAATTGAACGGCAGATTGGTCTCAATCCTAATCAGGGTATTATGGCCACGCTCGAGCAAGCCGCTACGGCTACTGAAACGGCTACTGACCAAATGCAGGCGTTTATTCAGGACGAAAGTGACCGTAAGCAAGTCCTAGCCTACGCCACACTAGGTATTGTGTTGGTACTACAACTTGTAGTAGGAGTCATCCTAGCCTCTCAATTTTCGCGACGACTAGCTCAACGCATCCGAGCGTTGCAGAAACATATTCAGCAATTGTCCTTAGGGAAAACTCCAAAAGCTCTCTCAATACAAGGACAAGATGAACTAGACATCGCTGGCACAGCGCTCAATCAACTTAGCGAAGGAGTTCAACGCTACGTTCAGTTTGCCCAGTCTATTGGTCAGGGGAACTTTGACAGCACTTTTGAAAAACTGAGTGACGAAGATCAACTAGGAGCAGCGCTACTAAATATGCAAGCTGACCTTCGTACCTTGCGTGAGCAAGAGACCCGACGGCGCTTTGTGTTAGATAAAGTTGCCGAGTTTTCTGCCCTTATCCGTCAACAACCAGAGGATCTTTTAGATCGCGCGCTTCAGCTACTTGTAAAAAGTACTGATGCTACACTAGGCGGGTTATTTGTTTCATCTATCAATGAGCAGAATCAAATCATACTGAAGCTCGAAGCTTGCTACGCCTGGAAGCGGAAAAAGTACATTAGCCAAACTATTACTCCGGGGGAAGGATTAGCCGGGCAGATATTTCTAGAACAAGAACGGGTACTTCTGACCGAAATTCCACCGGATTACCTACAGATAAAATCTGGCTTAGGTACTTCCACCCCAAAATGTCTATTAATTACTCCGGTAAAAACAGACGGTCGAGTTGTAGGAGTAATAGAGATAGCATCGTTTTCCGTCTTCCAAGAGCACCAATTGGCATTAGTAGAGCGGGTAAGCGAAGCACTAGCGATAGCTATACTATCCCAGCAACATCAGCAAGAAACCAAGCAATTAATGGAAACATCTCGTCGACAGGCAGAAGCACTAGCGAAGCAAGAAGCAACTATTCATCAAAACAATGAAGAGTTGTGGGCTACTCGAGAAGAAATGGCTAGAAAAGAAAAAGAATATCTCCAGAAAATTGCAAGACTCAAAGTGAGTGTGGTTTAGTCACCTTATTATTCATGCTATTCAACTAGACTATTCCTTACAAGATCGAGCAATCACTCTTTTTTTAAGTCCATCAGGTCTTTCATGCGCCCCCGGTCATCAAAAACTTGCAATCTCAAATTCTTGCTATGAATAGTGACCGTCGCATAGTGGTGTCCCCGGTATGTTTTGGCACTGAACCAGGCTCGAGAGGGAGCGAAATCTTCCAGATTTCCACCGCCGCCACCGCATTGTACATAAACGACCCCTTGATCTTCCCGTACCAATTCCTCTACCAAAGGCAAGCTGCGTTGGTACGTATGCAGGTGTCCGAAAAAAACCATATCCACTCCGTATTTTTCGTACAAAGGTATGATCGGTCGCATACTCACATCGCCGTACGCCGTAGAGTCCTGCCAACTGTTACCATAGTCATCTTCGTCCGATGAGTAAGGAGCGTGGTGATGGGCGACAAACTTCCAGATAGCCGTAGAATTTTTTAGGGCCTTTTCCAGCCATTGGTATTGTTTACCTCCTGGTATAAACTCTCGTTCTCGTTCGTTGCTATTGAGCATAAAAAACTCCGCATTGCCATAGCGAAAGGAATAGTACTCCTCATCGCCCGGTAGCTTATGATATTTCCGATACCAGTACAGGTCTCCCTCACCGTTGCCAGCCACAGGAAATACCGGTATCCGGCTATGAAGAGGGCGAGTACCAGTAAAGTATTCATAATTCCATTGGAATTTATGTTCCTCAAAGCCACCATCGGTCAGGTCACCAAGGTTGACGATAAAATTAGGGCGTTCATCCCATATCAGCTTACCGATATGGTCATTAATGTGAGGTCGGGCTTCAGTGTCTCCCATCAGGGCAAATGAATAGGAATCATCCTCATTAACAGCCGTTTGAAACGTCAAAATACCTGATTCAATTTTTTCTCCTGATGGATGTAAAGCTGTCACTTCATAAAAGTACGGAGTAGCCGGAGAAAGTCCGGTCAAGCTAAGTTCCTGAATTTTTTCTACTTCATCCAGCTCAATCGTATGCTCCAAAGGTAAGCGTTTACCGTATTTGACCACCGCACGGGCTGCCTGATCTGTTTCCCAAACCAGTTAGATACTTTGGTGTGCAGCGTAGTGTAGATACGGCCCCGCATTGAAATGAATCTGACCGGGGTACAATGTTCCGCTCTCTACCTGCTGCTGTAACGAGTTATATCGTTCAGAAACCTGATCCTGATTCAGGGCGTAGTTATATATTCTGAGCTCCCGCAAGAGATTCCCGGTACGCATATGCTGTTCATGGAGCGTGTAGGAAGCCACTTCAATTTCTGGATTCGGTAAGTTGTTGGGTAGTCGAGCCGCTACGTTGGTGCTGGCCACAAGTTTAGCATTGAGGTACAGTCGCATCTCTTTACCATCATAGCTGGCCAGCAAGTGGTGCCAGTACCGCTTCCAGGGATTGTCTGAATGGGAGTGCAGTATGGATCCCATGGGGGAATCTTCCGTAGGCAGGGTAAAAATAATATCCTGATCATAGTAGCCCAGCAGCCAATTAGGCTCCTGTTTGTCTAGCCTGTCCTTGAGGGTGACCAGTACCCCGACAGGCTGGTTGACATGATCTAGTAGCCACATCTCCAGGCTGAAGGCGGCGTTCGGTAAACTATCCGCAGTGATGAAGTTTCTTATTCTTTCGCTGGGTTCTTCCCCATGAAATATGAAGGGATACGCATCAGTATCCACGGTTTTGAAAACTGTGGTAGGAGGTTTGACAAAAGGACCGGGTACATTGGAAGCATTTCCTGGTAAGGTGTAATGAGGAGAAAAGTGCCAAGTGCCGACTAGCTGATTTTTAGCTACCTGTGCTGTCGAGTGATGAGGGTCTACTATAAGAAAAGCTGTTAAAAACAGCAAAAGAGTAGGTTTCATGGTTCGCGTCATGCTTTAAGATAATAATTTCAGTCTACGGTGAGATGTGAAACAACGTAAGTAGGAGCTGACATATTGAGGATATAACCCAAGATATATACTACGGTACAAATGGATAATTGAGGCACAAGAACTTGTTATTAAAGTGTGAACAATAATGACAAGTATGCACACTCACTTATTGAACGAATTTAAGAAAGTAGTACCAGATTGGAAAACATCGCAGTTAAAGAACACACTTTCGATGGTAGCACTACTTCCGGAAGAAAAGACCGAAAACCTCTGGAAACTAAAAGGATCGGTAGCTGAGCTACTGGGCAACGTGGAGACTGATAGCAGCTCCCACTATCAACGTTTGAAGCAATGGCTTTAGGCCGGCTGCCCACACTAAACGTGTTTGGATAGGGATGCTGCAAATCTTAGTGAGTCTGCTGGAAAAAAAGAGTAAGTGTCTCATTGTTGACGGTACTAGCTGGTAGTGGGGTGGCAAGACTTAACGTATTGAAACTACAGGGCAAAGTACTCTTGAGTAATCATGAAAATATTGGCACTCATTGGTTTGAGATGCTGTATCAAGCGAAGATAGGTTTTGTGATACGGTTGCGAAAGGGCAACTATCAATGTGCTATTGAGCAGAAGGGCAAATCAGTAGTCCGACTAGAAGACCAAGCCCGTTGCAGGGTGGGGCAAGTAGTTTGGAAGAAGTATACCCTTGTAGGGTATACTTACTACTACATGTTGAGAAGCTACCGTAGCTGAGGTGGTAAGATAGAATACTTACACCTGATTAGTAGTATAGTACCCGCGTTGGCTATTGAGTACTATGGCTACCGCTATCGCATAGAAACTATGTTTAAGCATCTCAAAAGTAACGGCTTCGATCTGGAAGCCTGCACGTACAGAGAGCCCTACAAAGTGCGTATAATAATCGTGGTGATGGTACTGGCGTATCCCCCTTAAAAAGCATGGATATGCTGAGATGAGCATCTTTTACTATGGACTGGATAAATGGCAAAATCATTTACAGAGTTTTGAAATATTCTTGGAAGGTCTCTTGCACTACCTGCTCCTGTTCAGCAACTATACTAATCAAAAAAACTCGCTGCTAAACCAATATTATCGTAGTATACCCTAAAGTATATTACCCTTTTGACTGTAAATCTGCCTTTACAATAATAGGTGTTGAGGCTATAAAAAAAGCATTATGCCCAAAATGGTTTTGTTGAAGAGGTAGAAAACCCATAGCGACTGACGTGAAAAATCATACCGATATTGTTTCCCCTACGATAGCACTATTGGTGGAATTTGTCCAAACTGAATGGTATGTACAGCTAGCTGCCTTAACTCCAATACCTGTTTGAGGGAAAGGTTTTAATAGTATTGAGCCTTATCAAACTCTTTAGCCTCCTTCCTTAGAAACTCGGTATCATCCAACGGAGGTAGGTCTTCAAAACCACTCCAATCGAATTCTTCGTCCAAGGGCGTATAAGCTCGCCGAGGGTCAAACATTCGCGAATCGACCGGACGGGCTCGGTAGGGGGTAAAATCGGGCTTGGCAGTAAAAAGATCATTCAAATCAGTGGCTGAAGCATCGTACTGGTTCAGGTAAGGCACGCCTAAAATATTCCAGAACGTTTTAAAAATACTCCCGAAACTGTGGTGCTGATGTCCCACGTACTTTCTTTTAGCATAAGGGGAGATCACCATTAGGATGCTACGATGGGCATCTACGTGATCTACTCCTCCCTGAGAATCATCTTCGGTCACTACGATAGCCATGCTTTTCCAATACGGAGTTTGGGAGAGAAATTCTACCAGGCGACCTAGTGCCAGGTCGTTATCAGCCATATAGCTTTCCCGAAAGGGATAGCCTGCCTCGGGGCGTTCCTGAGCACCGTGATCTGCCCCTAACATTACAGTAAGCACTTGCGGTAGGGTGTCTTTTCCACTCATCCATTTCTCTTCAAATTCCTCGATAAACTGATCAATACGGTACTGATCAGGAATACCCATGTGGTAGGTAGGATAGCGACGAGAACTATGATCAAATAGCGTTTGCGACAGCGGATAATTTGCTGCGTAGCGATAACCCTGATTTTTATACGCTTTAGGGTCGCCGCTAATGTGGGGGGCAAACATGATCCCGCAACCAAAATTGAATAAGCTTACATCGTTCCTCGCCAAATGCTCCCACATAGAGCCCGCTTGGTTATAGTCTTCCGGGTAAATAGCCCCCGAAGCTCCTTCAAACGCCAGCGCACCGGGGGCATCCGACCAGGGAATCATATCACGATTACCGCCGTAGGCCGCCGGTACGCTAGTTTCCACCCATTCATTGGGGTAGGTTCCTGATAGCCATCGATGCCCATCAGCAGAGTGGTCAGCATTCACGTAGAAATTATCGCTAATAGCAAAACGTTCTGCTAAGGCTAAGTGATTGGGCATGACTGTTATATCCTCCAGTACGCGACTGCTATCGCGGTTGCTAAAGTTTGCCGAGGAGCCGTAGCGAGCCAACGAGGGATCACCTCTGCCGTCACTCACTTGCCCGAATACTTCATCGTAGGTACGGTTCTCCTTGGTCACAAATACAATGTGCCGAATAGGCGATTGACTAGCTCCGGGGTACAGCGGAATTGGGTTATCCGCTCGTTCATGGTGTGTCTCGCTGGCAGCCAACGTAAACCGAAAATTATTGGAGATGACCTGCTGAGTCAATTCTTCCAACTGGGCTTGATCGGGAATATCCATTACGGTAACTGACCCACGCATGAGTCCTCCGATGTAGCTCCCTAGCGGATTACCTGCGAATGCTTCGCCGCCGTTGGGTCCGCTGCCGTATCCTTTGGCGTTCGCTACAACTAGCTGCTTCCCATCGGGACTCACCGCTAATTTAGAAGGAAACCATCCGACTGGAATATGTCCCCGTACCTCAAAGGTTTCTGTATCAATCACCCCAACGGCGTTTACTCCTGACTCAGCTACATACAGGGTTTTCTGATCGGGTGATAAACAAAGCCCGAAGGGAATCACCCCTCGAAAAGTGCGCAATCGCTCATCAGGAGCTAGAAAGATGGTATGTACCACACTGTCCGCCGCAACATCAATCACCGAGATGCAATCGTTGTTTCCATTACTGACAAAAACATAGTTTGCGGTAACTGCTAAAGAATTTGGACTGGCTCCTCCCACCGCGGGAATACCATCAATCACTTCACCTACCAGAAAGCCAGTTTTTATTTTAGCGGTCACCTGACGGGAAGGCAGATCAATCTCCCAGACCGAAAAAGACTCCGGTGCATTAGGGTCGCCTAGGCCCGGAACAAATTTACGATCAACCGTAGTACCCTGCGTAGATTCCTCTGAGCCATAAGCGTAGGGTGGAAAATCCCAGGCGGTACCGTCTAGGTTTTTAGGGTCTACTCCCGGCAAAATGCTGTATTCGTACATACCTACATTCGCTAAGTAAGTGGTTTTTTCGTCCGGTGATAATGCTAATCCGAACGGATACCGACCGGTACCGATGTTAGCAGTCACTTGCTCAGTAGTTAGGTCAATAACGATTAACCGGAAGTTAATCTGGTCAATAGCGTATAGGGTGCTTTTATCTCGAGAGAGTTTTAGGTCGCCGATGTACCCGTCGCGATACAACGTATCAACTTGAAAGGTCGATCAGTCTATCGTCCCTAAATTTTCTTCTGTTCCCAGATGAAATCGGTAAATTTTGTTTTCCTGTCCGCCCGAAACGTACAGTACGCTATCAGTATCGTCAATTGCTAAACCCATGAACACCGAGGCTAGTATGCCTTCGTCGGTGGCGTAACCGTCCGGGATTTGGCGAACTTTCGGGTTATCGGAAAATACTTGATCTAGAATAGTAACCGAGAGCGGCGCGGTGCCCGAGTTGGCGGTTACCGCCGTCCGACCATCCGGAGAAAGAATTAAACCAAATGGATGAGGAGCGATCGTTGTAGTTTTCCCATAGGGCTGGATGAAGCGACCATCGGGAAGAATAGTTTTACCTT
>CAKZYJ010000263.1 GCA_937884755.1 uncultured Flammeovirgaceae bacterium | reverse complement strand
AGGGGTAAAAAAAGCCTTTCCTGTTTTAGAAAAGGCCGAGAGTGCGCACGAGAAGCGCATGTATATCCCCCTTATATAGCCTAGAAACCCCAAAAACAGCGATTTTAAGTAGGTTGTGGCGTACATTTTAGCTAATTTATGCCGTAGTTTCATCTCCATTTCATCTCCACAACCTACCATGCCACTACCACCTCCTCCGCCTGACCGTATCCAGTTTCAATTAGCCCAACCCAAACGTAAAACCAGTGCTATCCGCATGGCTTTGCAATTCAGGCTGAGCCGTACAGAGAACAAACGAACCGTACTTTGTGCTATTGGGCAAAGTGTAGAAGTCAATAAGTGGGATAAAAAAAACGGGTTCCCAAAAAACCGCCAAGACACCTTAGTGCTGCGAGATTACCTCAACCAGCTTCGCAGTCATGTTGAACAGCAGTGGATACAAGATACTCCGCGCGTAGCTAGTGAAGTAAAGTCCTGGTTGCAGCGTTTACTACAACCCGATAGACGTGAGCAAGAAAATGTATTCACCGTGCTATGGGACTATGTTGATAAACTCAAGCATACCACAGGCAAGCGAAACTATCAGTACTTTAGAACGCTTTTTTACGATCTGCAAGATTTCGCTCCTCATCTACGCTACACCGATATTGATGAAGGCTTTCTGTTTGATTTACAGCAGTGGTACTTGTCAGAAAAGCCCGGCCGGCCGGAAGGGCGAAACCGGAAACCCCAACGCGACTATACGGTATTTCGGAAGTTTGTCTCTATTCGGGCGATGCTTGAGTACCTGCATGAAAAAGAGCTGATTAGCAGCGATTTTAAGAAGTTTCGTTCCGTTAGAGGTAGAAGTAATGAAAAGTACATTCTCAGCTACGAGCAGATCATTCAGCTATGCACCACGCATATTACCCGGGAGCCTAACGAGAGCGATAACGAAGTAGAAAAGCAGCAGCACACCCAGCGCATTATGCTATTTCTCTTTTTCACCTCGCAGCGTTATTCAGACTATTCCAGCTTTAGCAAAGAACAGGTAGTTCACATCAATAACTTACCACACTGGAAGTTCCAGATTGAAAAAACCGGAAAGCCACACATGATCCCACTGTATGGCTTTTATGCACCTGCTTACCAAGTTTTGCAGTATTATGATTTTGATTTGCCTAAGTTCAGTAACGCTATGCTTAATAGACGGTTGAAAACTATTGGCAGAAAGGTAGGCTTAACAGATCAGGTCACTACAAGCTATTATCATCAGAACCAGCGTAAGACTGAGCGCAAGCCAATCTACATGCATATCGATACCCATCAAGGTAGACAGGCTTGTTCTACATTCTTAGCGCAGCGCGGGGTTCCTATCACGCATATCAAAGAGAATAACAAGCACGCTGATATTCAAACTACCATGATCTACGCGAATCTTAATAGCAAAGAGCTTGATAGCATCGCCCGGCACCCGAACTTGCCCCAAGATGTGGTGATGAAGATTGGATAGCGATTAGGGTTGTTTGACTTGTTGAATAGCTTCTCGGAGCTTAATGATAAGATATTCCTTTTCTTGAATGGTTTTGGCTAGTTGGTGCGCTTGGTGCTTCATAGTTGTGCGATAAAAAAAGGTAGTCGAGTGACCACCTTTTTCAAACTACACAAAGTTAGATATGCTATTACTTCTTGAATGAGTAAGTTAAGTATATATACCTACATTTCCTAGTTGTTTTCCTTGTATGGCATCTCTATGTAGCGCACATTGTCATCTCTATCGGCAATGTTTGAATTAGCATATCTCAGCTCATTTAGCCCTAAGTAAATCTTCCCAATTGGTGGTATACTTCGGAGATAGATACGACTGATTCATTTCCCAGCTTTTGGTCTGCTTGCTCTTAGCAGCCGTGCCTATCTTGATGGTATCTCTGCCATACTTCTCGTTAAGCGTATCCATTACTCCCATGAGGGTATCGCCTTTCGTTAGGCTTTCGTCTGCTTTCTCGTTAGCGAATAAACTTGTTTGCCGCTGGTTTTCCGGGGTAAGTCCTGAGACCATGACTCCGCACTTCTGGTACTTGTAGCCTGCCCGGAAGATGCGCTCTAAGGCTTTTAGGGCATAATGAATGAGCACCCGGCTATCATTAGAAGACTCTGGCAGTGTACAGGTAAACGAATTGCTATACTTGGGATCATCCGAATAGCGGTTGGTCTGAACAAAGACATTGATAAAGTTCGTGACACAGCCTTGCTTACGCAGCTTCTGCGCGCAGGTAGTCGCATGGGTTGCCAGGGCTTCTTTGATGACTGATAGCTCTGTCTGCTTACTTGAGAAACTTCGGGAGGTACAGATATTCTTTTTCGGTTTCTGAGTTTCTTCTAACTGAAGACAAGGCATCCCATGCAACTCGTACCAGAGCCGGAGACCCACAATGGTCATGTGCTGTTTGACCCACTGTTCCGGGGTATTGTACAAATCTAGAGCCGTATGAATATTGTGCTTAGCCAGCTTGAGGGTATACCGCCCTCCAATCCCCCACAGATCCGAGACGGGTATCAGCGAGAGATATTCTTTGATGAGCTGCTCATTTTCTAAGACGTACAACCCTTTGTGGGTCATGGACTTTTTCGCTAGGTGGTTCGCGATTTTAGACAGCGTTTTGGTCTTAGCAATACCTAGACTCGTAGGTATTCCTGTATACTGTTTGACGGTGCGGTTAATTTGCTCACCCAGCTTTTTGAGATCATACTTGCCAAAGCTGTTAAAATCCAAGAACTGCTCGTCAATCGAATAGACCTCCACATCAGGAATCATATCGCGCACGGTGCTAGTGACCCTACGCGACATATCACCGTAGAGGGCGTAGTTGCTGGAATAGACCGCAACTTCTTCTAATTTGACAATGGTTTTGATCTGATGAAAGGGAATACCCATCTTAATCCCGAGGGCTTTGGCTTCGTTACTGCGGGCAACGACATTACCGTCGTTATTGCTGAGCACTACCACCGGGCGGTTTTCTAGCCTGGGATTAAAGACCCGCTCGCAGGACACGTAGAAATTGTTGCTATCGATTAAACCAATCATGTCTTACGCACGACCCCACTGACGACACCCCAAATCTTAAAACCAGCATCATAGCTCACGTCAATGGGAGCATACTGCGGATTTTCAGCGTGTAGCTCAATGCGCTTATTTTCACGAAACAACCGCTTGACGGTAATCTCTCCGTGGACGACAGCAACAACGATACTGCCATGCGTAGGAGTGATGCTCCGGTCAACGATGAGAATATCATTGTCTAGAATGGCCGCTCCTTCCATGCTATCGCCCTCCACGCGGATAAAGAAGGTGGAAGAAGGGTGTTCAATCAAATGCTCGTTCAGATCCAAGTCTTTTTCTTCGTGATCCGTAGCGGGTGAGGGAAAACCTGCGGCTACCCGGTCGGTAAGGAAGGGGAGGGGGATTCGCTGACTGGTCTTGATACGTATAGATTCCATGTATAACAATTTACTTGAATTGCGAATATAATACTTTTTTTAAGTATACAATGTTTACAAGATGTTCAAAGCTATGAAAGCTAGGAGGTTAGCTTCCGAATTGCTTTTAATTGACTTTTAAGTAGTTGGTTTTCCTTTTCCAATGTGGTCACCCGATGGGTGAGGGAATCGCGCTCGGCGATGCACTGTTCTATTTCAGTGAAGTGGGTGCGGGACATCACGGCGGTATCATGAACGTAGATCACGTGGGCGGAGTACTGGTTTAAGGTAGAGTACTCCAACTGGCAGGAGGTGGCTTTTTGCGACATAGTAGGATTGTGTAGGATGATAAAAATTAACACTTCTTAAGAAGAAATTTAATTAATCCTAGTTCTGGTATTTCTTGATTTGGGCGAAACTTATAAAAAACTCGTTGAAATTGTATTTTTTATCGGTGAGTGCAATTTGTGTAATAGTAAAACTACTATTCTCAGGCGTTGGACACTGTTGCGCTATTGTCTTACTTTTCCGACAGCCGCTGTTTTAACTCTTCAATCTGGCGGGTGAGCTCCCTATTTTCCTCAAGGCAGTCCAAGTACTTGTCCTTATACACACTATCGCTGGTAATGTCACCGTGCGCCTGGTTGATTTGGCTGTCTTTCATGGTGTTGCCGGAGGCAGTTTGGGATTGGTCGACATATGGTGAGCCTTCTTCTTTACGCAACCAACGCTCGTTAATACCATTCCGCATCAATGCATCCTGCATATCTGCTCGGATTTTACCGTTGTTGTATTCATAGTATTTATAGGTGTCGGTTTTCAGACCTAATTTTTGAGCCATCTCTTTTTGAGACAACCCTAAATCATCTCTTATATAGATAAAACGGGATTTCTGATCCGGAAATTTAGTTGACACAGGTTGAGGTTCTAGTAATAACATGGTTGAATGCAAATATTTGGTGTTTTAATACCAAATATAACAACTAAGTTAAACAATGAATAACTTTTTCTAATTTATTGTTTGAAAAAGTTGGATATAGTTGTAAAACGGTTTAATATTGTTGAAACATAAACAAGAGACACAATGCAAAGGAGAACCGGAAACGTACTTTACACTAATGAGGCAAATGCCTTAGTTAAGGCGTATGACACACTTCACGGATTGAATAATAAAGTTGAGTCCGTGTCGCAATTGTTACATCGTTTAGCTACTGGAGAGCAACTAGAGGATTTAGTAGGTAAAGCAGTGCTAGAAAAAAATTTGACTACTACGGTTGAAAATTAAACTTTATTCAACTTTTTATCACTGAACAATTGTCATTATGAACTCACTATCCAATCAAAAGCTAATGAGTAGCCGCGAAATAGCGGAACGGACAGAAAAACATCACCATCATGTTATCAAGGATATTGAAAAGATGCTGGATGAGTTGGAAATACCCCAAACGACTTTTCGTTCCGGCTACTTAGATGCTAACAATCAAAAGCGTAAGCAATACCTCCTTCCTAAACGTGAATGCTTAATCTTAGCCTCTGGCTATTCCATTAAGCTACGAGCCATCATTGTAGATCGGTGGATGTATTTAGAAGGTGAGCGAAGTCATCTACAATCATTGATTCTCAATAAGCCTAAAGATTGGGTGAAGACCTTTCCAGATTTTTTGTATGAGCAAATGTATCGTTTACAAGGGCAATCATTTGACAAGCGAAAGAACAAGCAGTCTTGGGTAGGTCACTGGACAAACAAGTACATTTATAGAACGCTGGATAAGCAGTTAGTGAAGGAGTTGAAGGAAGCTCGCTCTAAATCGAAGGCAAAATCTGTCGGGGCATTTTTGCATCAGTATCTAGCGGATGATGCATCCGATGCTTTACGAAGTCATATTGAGCAGATTTACGGTATGATGCGGGCTGCCAAAGATGCCGATCATTTTGATTCACTTTGGAGACAAGCCTTTGAACATAAAGACCAATTATCGCTATTGATGCGGTAAGCAGAATAAGGCGAAAGCAAATCTATTGAAGTAATCAATTCACATCAATAAAAAATAGCCGCTTGCCATTATGAAAAGATACATTATCAACTACTATAGTATTGGTAGTGAAATACCACTAGGCTTCTACAATGTTAAAGCTAATAATGCCGCTGAAGCTATAACTAAAGCTAAAGAGCGATACATCTCTGAAGATCCGTATGGGCTTTTGTCTGCATATGACTCTATGAAAAAACTAAAGTTTAGTCATTGGATTTGCTAATCAAGCGACTAGAAGAGAGCCGCAACGAAGACCGCGAAGACAACCGGAATTTATATCGATAACTTGAATCATTTTCACTATGAAATTATACGAAGAATTATCTAAGAAATTTAAGTTTGGTTTAAGCGAACAAGTATATCACAAAGCTGATACAAAAGGTGGCATTGCTGATCTTGGCCTATTGGTTAAAGGGAGAATGCTACTAGAAGAGTGTGATGCCGAAAAACATCCTGTGTATCATAGAAAGTATATTTGTAGAATGGTAAAGTTTTCAGGTAGCGGTGAGGTAGCCTGGTTTGATGAACATGAGCTGGTATCACGCGATGAACATTCTTTACTTCAAGAAAGGCTTGAGGAGGAACGGAGGGAAGTACGTCGAATGGTTCAGGAGACTCAAGAGGATTTTTACCAAAGCTTCGGGTTGAGCAAAAACTCTAAAGTTTATTTAGTGATTGATGGCAAAGTAGATAAGACTTTTATCTATAAGGCTAGTGGGTGGAGAAATAAACGAGGAGAGACTCCAGTTCTTACACTTAAACCAATTGCTAAAGCTGGACTCCCTACACCTAAAGATGTTGAAGTAACTGATACCTCTCAATTTTCTGTAATCTCATAACCAACCAGCATAAAGCAAAAGCGAATCTACTGAAGTAATAATATTGATAATACTATGAGTTTAAGAATTGTATTAACCGAAAAGAAGGCTAAACGAATCAACCTGAATGTTGAGAATGGGTACAAACCTAATGGATTATTTCTATGGATTGGAAGTGTTGGTGTGTTAGATTGGATTGTAGGCTATCGTTACGGGAGGGGGTTTGAGGTAAACAAGTGCTATCACACCGGCAATCATTGGACAAAAGACTTGTTCAGAGAGCTATTCTCTAAAAAGAAAGGCTGTCGAGTTACGCTAACACGATACAGTCATTAATTGATTGGGCATGAACTACGAAGACCATTTAGCTGAGACAATTGCCAGAAACATCATGCAGTATGGTTTAAGTGCTACGGAAGACTTAGACGAATTAACTGAGTGTATTGTACGATCGTTGGTGGGTAGCGGGATTGATAAACGGATGTCAGATCAATACAATGCTATTAATGATTACAAAGGTAGGATATTGAAGGACTACGAAGACCCAATCAACCGACTCCGAGAGCTTACCCCTAAAGGTATTTATACAAA
>CAKZYJ010000262.1 GCA_937884755.1 uncultured Flammeovirgaceae bacterium | reverse complement strand
ACGAAATTAATCTTCTTACTCTAACAATTCACGGCTGTGTAAGGTAATTGCCAAAATTACAACCCTGCGGAAGTAGAAATCTCGAGTATATAAGTTTCTTTATCATATTTTGCTGATAGGCAGCGATATACTTCACAATATCTTTCTATTCCGGCTGACAACTCGTAGTGCTTTATTGCTTGTTTTCGTAAATTTATTGGCGTATAGGTACTATTCGTAAGTTTATGAATAGTATTGTTAAAATGCCCTTCCGTTAAATCTTCTACTACTAGGCCGCTTTCTACCTCACTTACGGTCGCTTCTATGTCTCCCCAACCCGAGTTAGTGATGAATGGAACACCCATACTCATAATTTCCCCCATTTTAGTAGCAGAAGAGGCCTGCTTAGAAAATACAGGTTTAATGAAAAAGATAGACCAACTACTCAGGCTCAAATACAGCGGCACCTTAGCCCGAGTTGCTGGGGTTATAATGATACTATCAGTTTGTACTCCCAGCTTATGACAAAGTTGCCAGATTTCTTCGGGATTTTCTTTGGTAAGAAACAGAAAAATAGCAGCAGGCTTTGTTTCCAACAATACTTTGTAAAAAATCAACATCTCTTCCACCATATACCAAGTACCTAAAGAACCTAAGTATGAGAGCACAAATGCCCCCTCGGGCATACCTAACTTCTTACGTAAATTTTGTTGATCTGAAACGACTATTTTCTCTGGGTCAAATAGTTCAGTATCAACACAACAGGGTATTACCTGAATAGAAATGGGCTGGCTCTTTATTTCCTTCCATTCATGAATAATATCTTTGGCTTTGTGAGTCAGCGTGATGGTATAATCTGTTGCCTGAAGTAGCTGCTTTTCTTTTCGTTTAAAGTATTGATATACGAAGCGATAAATAGGATTACTCAGTTTCCAAAGCCCACCCTCAACTCGCTCATCCGCCCAGAAGCCCCGCATGTCAAAGATAAACTTCACGCCGAACTTCTGCTTTATTACCATGCCTATAAGTGCCGGAATGTAAGATCGGCAATGCACAACCTGAAAACTTTGCTCCCGATGCAATGCAAATGCCTTTTTTCTAAGGACGTAAATATCATATAGAGTCGCGAGTACTGGAGGAGTTTTGTGGTAAGTCAGTGGAGTCCAGCTAATATTTGCGTCATCAAGCAGGTTCTGTATTTGGTCTTTAGATTTTTGGTAACGTTCCTTCTTCTCAAAACTAATGATGGTAAATCGATATCCCTTCTGGGCAAGCCCTTCCAGATAAGGAATTACCTGCGATTGTCCTAAGGGATCTGTCATGCCATCGTAGGATAAATACAATACATTAACCATCAGCACAAACTTTTTGATAAACATTATCCAACTCTTGTATATAGCTCGTGCGATTAAACTTTTCTGCCCTACGCTTACTCAACCCTTTTAGATGGTTCAATTTTTGAAAGTCTTGGAAAATAGCCCGTATCTCTTTTTCTAGTGATTGTGGATCGGTTGGGTTAAAATAAATGACCGTTTCTCCGGCTACCTCCCGATGAGTGGCAATATTTGAGACTACACAGGGTAAACCAGAAGCCATTGCTTCAGCTAAGGCAATACCAAAACCTTCAAAGAGAGATGCTGCAATATAAAAGTCATATTGCTGAAGGACGCTACTTGGTTGGTCTACCCAACCTTTTAATTTTATGCGCTTTTCAAGCTGGTGTTCACAAATCAACTTTTGCAACGTACTCTTCTGACTCCCTTCTCCGTATATATCCATCTGAAAATTTTGGTCTGATTGGTTTGCCAATGCCTTTATCACAAATGGATAGTTTTTTTCAGGTCTTAGATTACCTAACATTACTATACGGATTGGGGAAGACTCATTTGATATGGCATTGCTATTTTCGGTGAAGTATTGATCTCCTACATAATTATAGAGCACATTGTAATTCCCTCTAATTCCTACCTTTTGACATACTAATTGCTGTACAGCTGTTGACACAAACAATAGATAATAGTAAGGTCGGTATGTCAAGCGATCCAGCAACAGCAATTTATTACTAAATTGCGCCTTATTCGCAGGGTCATAAAGAAGGCTATGGTAAGAAGAAATCAATTTTACACGAGGGGGGCATGCTAACCTTGCAATAATGGTAGAGTAATATAGATGAGAATGTATAATATTTACGCAATGGCGGGCAATTATTCTTTTTAACCCTATCACAACCTTAGGTAGCAATACCCAACTCTGAAAGTCAAGGTAGTATACTTTTGTATGCTTGAGGATATGTTGGTAAACATTAGGTTCTCTAAGATGGACTACAATATGCTCATATCCCGGAAGGGTGATATTGGCATGAATAAGTAGGGTTTCTGCCCCTCCTACTCCTAGTGAGTCAATGATATGCAAAATTGATCTTTTACTCATTTAATCGC
The DNA here is from genome assembly GCA_937884755.1 of uncultured Flammeovirgaceae bacterium. Lineage (GTDB taxonomy): Bacteria > Bacteroidota > Bacteroidia > Cytophagales > Cyclobacteriaceae > Tunicatimonas. The sequence continues at coordinate 11,001 of CAKZYJ010000262.1, read as the reverse complement.
CAAACAATTAATTATTGCTCATGATACCCTTCATACACGTAAGCACCATATAGTAAATTCACTAGAAAGAAATACACTCTGTCTAAGGCCTCAATATTGGGTACCCAATTCAAAGCCTTTAGTAGTAGCTGTTTTTTAAATAGTACCATCTGATATAATCCGGATTTCAACCTGCCATAATGTAGCGTTAGCTCACTATATCCCATTCTCACGGCCACTTGCCTAGTTTCCCCCCCTCGCTTTCTCCTGGCTAACCACTGGTCCACCACACTTCTATCAGCTTCGTTGTGATAAGCCATAGTAGTAGGGTGAATAAAAATTGTGATTTGATGCTGCTTTAGACGCCGTGCTAAATCATAGTCTTCAAACCCGGCGAAAGGAAAATTTTCATTATACCCATCAAAGCCGAAAAAAATATCTTTGCGTATAAAAAGGAATTGGCTAGTTACTGTTTCTACTGAGAAGACCTTTTCGCTATTCCAATGTCCGTTTTTATGCCACCCTTCAAAGGATGTAAAACCGTAATGATTGAGAAATCGACCAAATTGTGAAGCGGGCAATTTTTGCTTGAGCGTAGCTGGGTACTCCCAGTTTATATTGTAACAGGCTTTTGGTTGCTGCTCTGCTAAAGAGAATACTTCTTGTATATTGTTCGCCTGAATAAGCATATCATCATCTAGAAACAGTAACCATTTACCTCTAGCCGATGAAGCCCCATAATTTCTAGCCGATGCTACTCCCTGTCCAGGATTTTTAACAACCCTAGCTTCCGGGCTTAAAATTTCATTAGTTAATTTCAACCCCTCCTCTGAATCGTTTACTATAATTATCTCATGCTCAAAGGAGGCTAATGCTTTCTGAGCATACGTTAGGGTTTGTTTTAATAAACTCAGCCTATCCTTTGTTGGTATAATAAGGCTAATCATCATCAGCTTTTTCGCATTAGTTGTAATAAGGAAATTGGAACATAAGCATTTCTAAATTTCAACTTACCCAGCAGCTTTCTATCATGCTCTTTAAGATATGCGGGATTAACCATACTTAAGCAGTCTTTTGCCTTTTTTCGTTCATCAATTGCGTAAAACTCATCGGCTCTTTTCAGGAAATAATAATTCAGTACTCTCCTGATTTTTTTTTCCTCAATAGTATCAGGTATGCTTAGAATGAATTCTTCATTTATCTTACAGACATTCTTGATTTGTTCTTTTTCCTCCTGCAAATGATACTGATGAGCCATGGAGTAAAAAAAGCTATCGTGGTCTATCTGAAATCTGGTGCTTTGGGATACAGTCTTGGATAGGTCGTGTAATCGGAAATTGATTAAAATATCCGGATTTGTTTTGACACCACTCAACCCAAACGACAACAAATACCTAATCCATAGATCTCTATCCATTAAGTAATGAAGGCCATCGTTTAAGGTGCCTATTGTTTGAAATACCGATCTCCGGAAGAACGTTTCCGGTTGATCCATCCGAGCCCAACCTATAGTCTTAGCTAAATTGTTATCATAAACATCTGTTCCCCTAGAGTATCTTACCAGTTTTCCATTAGCCTTTATAATCTTTCCTCGCCCGCATACTACGTTTGTGGTTTTATCACGAAAAGCCTCAGCAACCACCTTCAACGCTTTTGGCTCATAGTAGTCATCTGAATTAATCCAGTTTACAATCTCTCCGGTAGCTCTTTGCAATCCTTTGTTAATAGCATTACTCTGCCCGTTGTCTTTTTCCGTAACCCAATAAGCCAAATATTTTTCATATTTCTTAATAATTTCAACCGACTGATCAGTACTACCACCATCAATGACAATATACTCTATGTTGGAATAATTCTGTGAGAGTACGGAATCTATAGTTTGTTCAAGATAATGTCCTTGATTATAAGAAGGGGTAATTATGGTTATTTTTGGGTTCATTGAGTGTATACAGTAAGAATTTCTCTATTTTCAGCCACATATATAACATGTGTGGTAGTACTTATCTGGTAGTATGATTTTTTCATTAGACCTTATCTTAACAATAGCATTCTATATACGAAATTCCAGGTTATAGCTTCAGCAAGTAATTTCCTTTTAAACTGCCTCAAAATCTATCTTATATGATATTACTCGAAAAATTAATCAGTCTCACTTCTTCTTTAGGTTATTATCACATAGCAAACGTTGCCGCTCTAAAGTTTTATCTTAATTTTCTATCAATTAAAAACAAATCTAAATTTTCAGACCTGAGCAAAACAATTATCATTACAGGGTCTCCCCGAAGTGGCACCACTTGGTTAGTTGAATTATACCAGAAATACCTCGATCCTTTTTATATACACGAGCCTCTTTTTAAAGGAAGAACCCAACAGTGGGATCAACTAAATTTAGGCTGGGAGCAATTCTTTCCTGATGATTTTCAAAACGAGACCATTAAGAAAGTGATGAAAGATCTACTAAGTGGAGTAATTTTGAATCCAGCATTAGTTCAACATAATAAACTTAAACAAAGTGATCGTAAACAGTTTTTAATGACTAAGTTCGTCCGAGGAAACCTGCTGCTGCCCTGGCTAACAGCTAGTTTCCCATTTGTAATTAAGCCTGTTTATGTAATCCGACATCCATGTGCTGTGATAAGTTCAATGCTTAAGCATGAGGCCTGGAATTATCGTCACCAAATTTCATTTCCGCTTAAATGGAAGCCCGAACAAACATTATTTTCAAATCGATTTCATTCTATCGTTACAGCTCTCCCCGCTTTACACACTGTTGAAGAGCTATTCGCTTTACAATGGTGTTTGAACGCATACCCAGTTTACCATTCCAGGAATAACCAAGACTGGCATTCTGTAGCTTATGAAGACCTCATTCAGAGTGATACTGAAACACTCCGCAAAATTGGTTTAAGTTCTCTCCCTGAGGAAGCGTTCAACAAAGCCAGCTTTTCTGCTCTAGATCATAATCAGAATGTTCATAAACAAATTTCAAAATGGAAGCAAGCCCTTACCCATGAGCAGATTGAGCGCATTTTTCGAATTATTAGAGTTTTTAATATAAAACTTTATCAGAAGAACAATGAATATCCTGACAAAAAGATCTTGCTTGCCAGTAATAACTACAGTCAGCTTTTTCGATCACTATCATTTAACTCGTAGCGAATGGTTCATAAAAACTCTCTGGAATCTTAGATGCCGCTAGTATTCTGGTAATGTTATCAATCTCTTCCTCTTTTAATGATGCTTTATATTTCAATTGTTGGTTGTGTACAAGAGGGGTAATAACCGACTTAGATTCAATATTAGGATTCACCTCTCGTTGACTACTAATTCCTAACTTTTTTAACAGATTTTTCATTTCTATCTGAGGATCAACAAACAATCTCTCATACTGTACTGTAATCCAGTTATGTGCTGCGCTATTATTTATAATACTTTCGTTTTGAAGAACCCACATAGCTGTGAACATCTCAACTCTATTTCTGACGATACTAAATAACGGCTGATACTGGGAATAAAAAACGTCATAGTAGCGGAATTTTGGTATTGCAACAGGAAAGGTTGTGCGTTTACTGTACCAGGCTGGATGATTTAGTTGAGAAGCAACTACCGAATAAGGGTTTCTAAGGATAAAGATTGGTTTATAACTGAGCCTGAAGTTTTGTATCACCCAAGGCATCAGTAGGTTGCCTCCAATAAATCGATAAAGCAACGTGTGCTTCTGACAATAGTCAATGAGTGAGCCTTTTAAATGGTTGGGGTTAATTGTCTTTCCGTTCAACAAATCTTCAAAGAACAAAAAAGCTTCTGACCAATTGGTATCCTGTTCAGGAATATATTGCCCCCAACCCGTAAACCCTACCTCTTGTACCCTTTTAGAATTATTAACTTTTAAAGGTTCATGAATAACCACTGCTTCAATAGATTGGGCTATTAAATCACTTACCCAATTAGTACCACTTCTCCCCGAACCAAAAACAAAAATTTTATCCTTGTCAACTATTTTTTTTCTGCTATTAGTCAAGCGAATTATCTTGTTTTTTACCTGCCACTTAACCTTATTATAGACCTTATTCATGACCTAGCTATTTTAAGATACAGCATGATTTTTTCAAACAGCGTATTTAATAAATTCTTACCAAGGAGGAATCAATAATGTTGTAACGCTTAATAAACGGCATCCAATAATTCTCTAAATGTAGAGTATAGGTATTTCTCTCCATTAAGGCCTAGGAATTTGTCCCACTTTGGATGTATGCTTATTTCCTTTTGTGAAATTTTTCGGAGTGCTTGCAGCGTTTCCGAAGGGTTCTCGCCTTTTACAGTCAACCCCAAATCATATTTCTGAATGTTCTCTCCGATCCAGTAAGAATTTATTCCTACCGCCAGCTTTTTAAAGATGGCTGCTTTGGTTAGGAAGTTACTAGAGCTTTTAAAGTTGTTATAGACCAGATACACAATACTAAACGCTGATATCAATGAGTTAATGGCTGACCCTTCAGGAATGTAATCTGGGTAATAATAAACATTGTCTGGTTGCTGAACGATAATTTTCTTTATACGCTCTTGTTCCTGTAGTGAATATTGTTCATAAGGCACCTTTCCTGCCAGAAAGTAAAAAAACTGCTGGTCTACATCCTCCCCAATTACATCCAATAAATGCAATACTCCTTTTCGTTTCGCCAACCCAATCAAGCCAATAATAGGTTTGCCGTTGGCTTTTTCTTTCAATGCTTCGGTCACTTCAAAATTCTTCATGGGTGAACTACCATCGGCTATTTCTGGAAAGTACAGAACTGGCTTCCTCACTCTGTTTTTAAGCTTTACCCGAAGCGTTTCATCGTGCACTCCACATCCAATACATCTTTTCGCCCTTAAAACATTATCCTGGCTAGAGATAGAAACGTTATTATAGTTGGTATTAAACAAATACCACGGGTGAAAATACAAGCCAGCCCACTGATAAGGAAAAACTAAATCTACTAGTATATAAGGCAGGTAGTTGGTAACGTAATTGTCAAGCCAGCAGAAGAAAACTACATCAACTTGCTGTTTACTTTTCTTCTCTACCGCTTTGACTAACCTTTTTGTAGCAAGCCACAGTAAAAAGGCGTTGAAGGCAGGGTCTATTTTTTTATGAATTCTAATTTTTGAAATTTGGTTGACACTTAAGTTTATTGGAAATAAATGCTCAATTATTTCTGGCTCACTTTCAGTAAGTTCTTCCTTAATTTGCTCAGTTTTTTCAGGTAATACTAATATGACCTTATAGTTCAACCTTAGCAAATACTTGCAGAAAAGCTTAGCAAAAGCATATTTATGCCCAACAATACTATTATCCAATAATAGAATCGTCTTCATCGTCTTCTAGATAGATACAGAATGGCCAGTAAGCAGTGCAGTCTGCGCTTCGTAAATCTCTCGCATTATATCCTCTAGACTATAGTTCCAGCTCCATTTTGGATAGTGCTTTTTAAACTTGGTTACATCTGAAATCCACCATATATGATCACCAGTACGGTTTTGTTCAGCATATCGATATTGGAATCGATTTCCAGTAATTTCCTCTGACAGTGAGATCGCTTCTAAAATTGAGCAGTTTGAATGACGCCCACCACCAGCATTGTATACCTCACCCGGTCTGGGGTTTTGGTAAAAATGCCAAAACATATTGATTAAATCAGCACTGTGAATATTATCCCGTACCTGTTTTCCCTGATACCCAAAAATAGTGTATTCTTTATTGGTAATGGCACACTTCATTAAGTATGATAAAAAACCGTGAAGTTGCGCCCCGCTATGGCCAGGTCCTGTTAAACACCCCCCCCGAAATATCCCTACATTCATTCCAAAGTACTTACCGTATTCCTGCGCCATCACATCAGCAGCCACTTTTGATGCCCCAAAAACCGAATGCTTAGTATCATCAATAGACATTGACTCATCTATACCGTTCTGGTAAAACTCATGCGAGGTATCTATTTCAAATCTCTTTTCTAACTCTACCAGTGGTAAATAATTAGGGCGGTCACCGTAAACTTTGTTGGTAGAAGTGAAAATAAAGACTGCTTCTGGAGTATACTTTCGGGTCATTTCCAACAGGTTAATAGTACCGTTGGCATTCACCTGAAAATCTAAAATCGGGTCTTTTGCCGCCCAGTCATGACTTGGCTGAGCCGCCGCATGTACTATCAATTGAATATTATCACCATATTCGCCGAATACTCGTCCAAGCTCATCGAGATCACGGATGTCTATATTCTTATGCTCGTAATTTCCCAGTTCAGCCTGAAGTTTATCTATGTTCCAGGATACTGACCCATCTTCACCAAAGAAATAGCTTCTAAGATTATTATCAATACCGATTACCTTATCGAATTTTGTACAAAAAAACCGCACTGCTTCGCTGCCAATTAATCCACCAGCTCCAGTTACTAATGCTATTCTCATTACTTTATGAGTTATTTTAAAATATGTTTTAAAACAGACTCTTCTTTTTCTATCCAATCAAAAATATCCTGAAGTACATCCTGGGGAGAAAATCGCGGCCTCCAGCCTAATGCTTGATTTACTTTTTGATTATTGGTTAGATAAATTCTAAGGTCTGCTACTCGATTCTCCGGTACTGAAGAAATGTTTACTTGGTGTTCGCTGATCTCCTGGCAAAGTGCCGTTAGTTCCTTTAAAGAAATACTATTATTTTTTCCACCACCCACATTGAAAATTTCACCGCTAACAGTATCGAGCTGGTGTAGCTGTAAATCAATCAGTTCAAACAAATCTTGAATGTGCAATACGTCCCTTACTTGTTTGCCAGTCCCACCGTAACCAAAATAGCCTAGTTCTCCCTTCCAGAAATGACGAGCTACCCAGAGCACAATTACCCCCTGATCTACCTTCCCCATCTGATAAGGCCCACTAATTACCCCGCAACGGTTAATTACCGTATTAAGCCCTCCCAATTCCTGGTATTCCTGTATTAGAAGCTCCGATGCTAACTTGGTGGTACCGTAAAATGAACGAGAACCTCGTAAAGTAAATCTCTCGTCGACCCCCTCGGCTGATATACCTACTTGGTCTTGTGTATCTGTCCATTCGAAGCGAGAATCTAGTTCCTGGAAAGCTGACTTTTCCAATGCTTTGATTGGATAAACCCGGCTAGTGGATAGAAATATAAAGTTAGCTCGATATTTCTTGGCTAGCTCTAAGCAATTTACCGTCCCCAGTAGGTTATTATTAACCACCTGTGCTACCGGAGAAGTAATTCCTGCTAAAACTGAAGGCTCAGCCGAGGCATCAATCATACAATCAAACGGCGGAATTTCTGCAAGGTCTTCAGCATTACGTATATCACCATGAATGAAATTGATATCATAACTTTTCAGCCTGGGTAAATTTAGCTCCGAACCTCTTCTTTTAAGATTATCCAAACAATTGACTGCGTATAAAGGGTATTTTTCCTTAAGCTTAATAGCTAAATTAGATCCTACAAAACCAGCACCGCCTGTAATAAGTATTTTCATCTGTTAATTATATTCCTCTACCCACTCGAACTTGGGGTGTAGCCTTACATCTTCAAAGCTACCCTCAATCTCAAAGGAAATTCTTACCCCTTCCCCTTTTTTTATTAGAGGCTTAATTTGATGCAGTACACTAAAAAACTCAATAGTGTATTTTCCTTTGTTAAGAAAATTGGGAGGGATTTTAGTCCTTAGTTTAAAATCTCCACTGGTGTCTAGCCTATACTCAGAGGAGGAGTGGTCTTTAAGCCAAGACCAAAACAAGATACTGTTACCATGATAAATTGCATATCCTATATTCAGTGCAGGATCGACCTTAAATATCTTACCTTCTACTGTAATATTTATTGCCGTCGAGTTGGGAATAACACGTGTCAAAAGATCACTTTTTTCGTTATTTAGCTCGATTTTATCAATAGAATGATACTCATTAGAAAATAACTTCTCGTTGTAATCAATCCACCTACAATATTCATCATCCGCCCCAGCATCCTCAAATTTTGAAAGATATCTACCAATGATATCTATGGTTTCGTATCCGTCTAAAAAGACTCCTCCCGTTTCAAGATATATGACTCTATCACACAGATGTTCAACTGCACCCATATTATGACTCACAAATATCACCGTCCTTCCCTCCCCTGTCACATCTTCCATCTTGCCTAAGCACTTTTTCTGAAATTCAGCATCGCCTGCCGCTAGTACTTCATCAATAATCAATATCTCGGGTTCCAGGTGAGCAGCCACGGCAAAGGCGAGACGTACTTGCATACCGCTGCTGTAGTGCTTTACAGGAGTGTCAATAAACTTTTCTACTCCCGAGAAGGCTACAATCTCATCAAACTTAGCCTTTACCTCCCAGCGCTTCATTCCTAAAATGGTTCCGTTAAGATAGACATTCTCTCGCCCGGTCAGTTCGGGGTGGAAACCAGTACCTACTTCTAGTAGTGAAGATACCCTGCCAAATATTTCGTAACGTCCTTTGGTAGGTTCAGTAATGCGAGAGAGTATCTTGAGCAGCGTACTCTTTCCCGCTCCATTGCGTCCTATAATACCGACCGCTTCCCCCCGCTTAATTTCAAAATTGATATCTTTCAAGGCCCAGAAAGCGGAGTCCGGAGTCTGAAGACCGGAGTCTGAATTAACCACTTCCGGTCTCCCATTTCCGGACTGCGGTTTCCGGAACATCCGTGACAGGCTTTCGCGGAACGAACCAGATTTCTGGCCTCCTAGCTTATATCTTTTTCCTAAATTCTCTACCCGGATGGCAATATCAGACATGCTTTGTGGTATCAGGTACTTTTTACAAACTTAGCCAAAAAACAGAGAAGAAAAAGAGGGAGTTCTGGCAAGTTCAGCGCAAATATTACTTAGCACCGATATGCCAATTTGGCTTTATTATTAAAATAAATCAGGAAGAATAGGAGATGTTCTTAAGAATTAGTCACTCTTTTTAGGTAATAAGTTCAGTTAATCCGAAAAATGATACATCAGAACAATTTTTTAATATCAATTAATATTCTTTTAGCCTTTTCTAAACTTCTTTTACCAACCAGGCATTTCGCTTGGCTCTCACTCAACCTTTCTAGGTCAAAAGATGCCTAAGTTGGGGGTTAGCAAAGCCTTCCTGAATGGATGTTTGAACCTTGTTATGCCTCGCAGCCCCAAAGGAATAACTTATCTAAATGTCCTTAAGCATTATCGGATCTACTTCAGGGTCAATAAGGCCTACTTCTGATCACGATTGCCCAGCTACCAGGGTAATGAGATAACGTTTGCTAATTTGGAGAAAGCTGCTCGGCCAGAAAATAACCACAAGAACGTCCAAATGTAATGGTTGGGTTCTTGGTAAGCTGATTTTATATTCTACTTGCGCTCAAAGTGCTTACGTAAGTCTTCATATACTGCAGGTCAGTTTATTTTAGAGGCCTGCATAATGATATCATTAGCGCCTGACAAAGCCGCTCTCCCTGCGGATAGATTTACGTCAGATTTTCTACTATTAGTAGATCAATCGCTAGCTTGTCTACTTCCATAAAAGGCGAGGTGAATTACGGCTCAGACTTGGTGTACTCTACTGTCCTTTCTACAAAGAGTAATGAATTATTGCTCATCTTCATTCCACGCTTGCGGTCTTCGGGGCTAAGAGTAACTAAAAAGGAATTATAGTCAATAATTTAATCACCAACAAAAACATTTGCTCTATGAGGAAGCCGAAAACATATTTAAATGATGTGACTTAACTCCCTCAGGACTAAACAATATCCGCCATTACCCGCTCTACCCGCTTGAAGTAAAATAAGCCGGATACAAGTAAGACAGCCACTAAGCTAAAGGAAAGAAAAGCATACTGACTGGGCGGAGTTCCGCCTAATAGGCACCAACGGAAGCCTTCTACTACTCCTGCCATTGGATTAAGATAGTAAATCACAGTAGCCCACTTGGGCAAATTATCAATAATGGCTGAAGCCGGATAAGCCGTAGGAGTGGCATACAAGCCAAACTGTACTAAAAAAGGCACTACATGCTGAAAGTCACGATAACGGATAGTAAGCGCGCTGAGCCAAATACCTACTGATAAAGCTGAAAAAATAGTAAGTAGGATAAATACTGGAAGAAACACCAGCTGAGGCACCAATGGATACTGGTAAACCAGCATCAGAATTGTCATGAAGAGCAGGGCAATCCCAAAGTCTACAAACCCAACGACGGCCTTAGAAAGCGGAATCACTAGGCGGGGAAAATAGATCTTTTTAACCATTCCTTGAGCGCTAATGATAGAGTTGCCTGATTCCTTCATCACAAAGGCAAAGTACGTCCAGGCCGCCATACCTGTAATGGCAAATAGTGGATACGGAACTCCACCTGTATCAACCTTCACCGCCCGACCGAATACGATCGTAAAAATAGTTAGGGTTGCTAGCGGTTGCAGTACTGCCCACAGCAGCCCCAGGAAGGTTTGAGCGTAACGCACCCGCAGGTCGCGATAAGCCAAAATGTAGAATAGATCGCGGTAGTGAAGAAGCTCTCGCAAGTTAAGTAAGCGTGAGCGTTTCTCTGAATCAACAACAAGATGAACCATGCTGCGAATTACAAATAACCCTGTGACAATAAAAAGCAAGAAGAGGTGAAATCTTACAGGCCCTAGCAGGGGCGACTGTGGCACGGCTTGAGGCAGGGAGCTAGGAGTCAAATTTTAACCACCTAGTAGTCACGCCCCGCTCCCTGCCCCCAGCTCCCCACCAATCAACAACAATTCCCACACTCTTTACCCTTCGCTTTTTCAAATGCTTCTTTCCCTTCTCTAAAAGCAAACCAGGAAATACCTAGGGCTCCGATGGCATCCACGTAAGGAATACGGAACAATTCATACAGTCCACTGGAGACTAAAAGAAGTACTGATAGGTATAAGCAGGTTTTAGTACAGTTGGCATCGGCAATGATCGGCTGAGAATCAAGCTTACGCCCTGCTCTCAGTTTATACTTCACTAGAAAGTACATGGAA
>CAKZYJ010000261.1 GCA_937884755.1 uncultured Flammeovirgaceae bacterium | reverse complement strand
ATTTATGATCCTACAGCCTCTTTTATAAGGGTAAAACCATTTAGAAAGCAGCAGGAATGAAGAAGAGGAACTGAACGTGGAGGGCATTATCATTTCCGTTAACATCGCCTAGCTGAGAGACATTATCCAGATAGTCGGTGAGGTAATTGGTGAAGCCAACTTTAGTGCCCATACCAAAGCGGTTAGGAAAGAAGTAGGTAGCTCCGACCTGGGTGGGAAGCATAGCGGCTACGTTGCCGTAGGTTTCATTAGGGGCACGAGTGCTCAGGTCATCCTGTAAGTTGCGATTAAACTGATCTTTAGGGGTGAAGCGAACGAAGCCTAGTCCCTGACTAAGGTATACGACGATGTTCTCCCGACGTACAAGATCGTACTCTAGTGCGTAGTGAACCGAGAAGATAGTGGTCTTAAAGAAACGGTTAGGAGTATTCTCATCTGGATCAAAAACCCGCTCACCCTGGGCCTCTCCGGTAAGCGTACCGTAACTGGCATGTATTCCACCGTGGAATCTCCGCTGGTGGTTGAACAACAAACTGCCCTGAAAAGCCAGAGTCCACTTATCATACGGCTGCCCCAAATCTCCCCGGTAGGCGTTCGTACTGATACCTACAACGATCTTAGCATTGCCGACACTATCTACGGCCTGCCCCTCCGCCACTGAAAGCGTTCCAATCAGCAACAGACTCATCCACCAGATTTTATTCATTTCAGTATCATAGTTTTCTGGCTGCTTCAGCTAATGCCTTAAGAATTTGCTCCTTCACTTCATTGTCATCGAGTGCCAAAACGCTATTAATTATCCCCTTCACATCAAACCCATCGTGGATTGGGCTTTCAAATTCGGATAAGATGATAGCTAAGTTAATGTTCTCTTTATTTTGTGAAATCTCAGCGATTAATAAATCTGAACGTCTTTGTAGCACTTCAAGTAGCATTTCATTGCTGAATTGGGCAAACTCTACTTTATTAGCGCAGCTTTCATCAAATGTACAAAGTAATAGTTGTACATCTTCTTTAGTCAAACTGTCTAGGTGATTTTGTACTATTGCTAAATTCTTAACGCTACAGGCACAATCTTCTTGGGCGAAGCATACTTTCGCAAAAAGCATCAACAGTACTACCGAAACTGCTTTCATTATTAAACTAATTTTATCCTCCATACACCCACCGTACGATGGTAAGTGTAATCAAAAGTAGTACCGCAATGGAGAGAAGATTGAGGAAAAAGCCCGCTTTTACCATGTCGGCAATGCGGATATGGCCGCTGGAGAATACAATGGCGTTGGGCGGGGTAGATACTGGCATCATAAAAGCACAACTAGAAGCTACTGTAACTGGCACTACCAGCAACATCGGCTCCACTCCTAAGCTATTGGCTATGCCGATCACTACGGGAACAAAAATTACCACCAGAGCTACGTTACTCATAATTTCAGTAATGAAGAGCGAGAACCCGGTAAGGGCCAAAATCAGCAACGGTAAAGCCAGTGTGCCTTCTCCAGCCAATCGCTCGCCCACCAATTGCACCACACCAGTGGTTTCCATTCCATTAGCCAAGCACAAACCTCCACCAAATAGTAGTAAGATGCCCCAGGGCAGACGTTCAGTGCTTTCCCAATCCAGTACGTACTCCTGCTTCCGTAAATTCGCTGGAATAATAAACATGAGCAGCCCACCACCCATCGCGATGATGGTATTATTCAGATAATTTCCTCCCAGCCAGCTATTCAAGGTAGTTTGAAAAATCCAGCAGAAGGCTGTGAGCGCGAAAACAATTGCTACTAGTTTTTCCGCTCGCGACATATCTCCCAACTCGCGTAGTTTTTTCGTAATAATATCTCCCGAACCCGCTAACCCTTTCAGTCGGTGACGGAACATTACCTGAGTGACCATTAGGTAGGTGCCGGTTAGTAGAATTACACAGATTGGAACCCCAATAAGCAACCAGCGCCCAAAGGCAATTTCTCGATCATAAAACTCCTGCATATAGCCTATCATTACCACGTTAGGTGGGGTGCCGATAATCGTAGTGGTTCCCCCAATATTGGCTGAATAGGCAATGCAAAGCATTAGACCTAGCGCAAACTTTCGGTAGCCATCGCTAACCTCTTCCGTTTGCTGATCCTTTAGCAGATCGATAACCGAAACGGCAATGGGCAGCATCATGACGGTGGTGGCGGTATTGGAAATCCACATACTTAGAAAGGCGGTAGCTAGCATAAATCCCAGAATAATTCCGTTGGCGTGCGTTCCAGTGAGACGAATGAGGTTAAGGGCAATGCGGCGGTGCAGGTTCCGCTTTTCCATTGCTAGAGCGATGATGAATCCACCCATAAACAGAAACACAATGGGGCTGGCGTAAGGAGCTGCCGATTCAGCAATGGGGAAGATACCGAGAATGGGGAAAAGGATGAGTGGTAAGAGTGCTGTTACCGGCAGCGGAACCGCTTCGGTGACCCACCACAACACCATCCAACCGGCCACGGAAAGTACTTTTATTGCATTAGCATCCAGTCCATCAATGGAGACTAAGTAATAAATCAGCAGAAACAGGACTGGCCCAAACAGTAACCCAATAAATTTTGCATTGACTAAGGATGATTGTTTTTCGGCCAAAGGATTTCCGCGTTTAGTAAAAATCTAAATTAGCGGAATTTCTATAGAAGTAAAAAGCCCTACTGCGCGTTTGAAACGCGTAGCAGGATTGTAAACGTACAGCGCACTTCGATTTCTAAAGCAGTTCTTCTACGATATTATCTACCGTCATGCCTTCAGCTTCGGCTTTAAAGTTGCGGACAATACGGTGGCGAAGAATGGGTTTGGCTACGGCTTGTACATCTTCAATGTCGGGTGAGTATTTGCTATTCAGCAGTGCGTTGCACTTGGCGGCGAGCACAAGGTACTGAGAAGCTCGGGGACCAGCGCCCCACTCCAAAAATTTGTTAGACACTTCGCTAGCCTTATCAGAAAATGGGCGAGTTTTGTTTACCAAGCCTACAGCATATTCTACTACGTTGTCGGCAATTGGAACCCGACGTACCAGGTGCTGGTACTCGATAATCTGCTCACCGGTAAGCACCTCCTGCACCTGATAGTCTACATCGGTGGTAGTGGCTTTCACAATGTCTACCTCCGACTCGTAGCTAGGGTAAGTCAATTGGATATCGAACATGAAGCGGTCAAGCTGAGCTTCGGGTAGGGGGTAGGTTCCCTCTTGCTCAATGGGGTTTTGGGTAGCCAGTACAAAAAACGGTTTATCCAGTAGATAATCTGCTCCAGCTACAGTCACTTTGTACTCCTGCATGGCTTCCAGTAGGGCAGCTTGCGTTTTGGGTGGAGTACGGTTTATTTCATCCGCTAGAATAATATTGGCGAAGATAGGACCCTTGATGAACTTGAAGTTTCGGTCTTTATCAATAGTTTCTGCTCCCAGAATATCGGATGGCATCAAATCTGGAGTGAACTGAATGCGGCTAAAGTTCAGGTTTACTGCCGAAGCGATGGTATGGATGAGTAGGGTTTTCGCTAGTCCGGGTACCCCAATGAGTAAGCTGTGACCTCGACAAAACAACGAAGTGATGAGTAGCTTGACTACTTCATCCTGTCAAATTACAACCTAACAAATTTCATCTTTTAAGCGGTGATAATCTTCGTTTAAACGGGCGGCGAGGGCCACTTCCGATTGGGTAGAATCCATAAAAATGCGTAGGGTTTAAGGTTCAAAAGCTGGGTGTCAGCTATTTTTTAGACACACTAGATGGTAAACGCTTTGGACTGGAAATGGTTGTAAAATCCGAGTTAGATGCTGTTACCTACGTTACAGTCTTCGTATTCGGGATCAATCTCGATGTAAACCTGTTTACGAGCATCACCGAACCAGTCCTGCATCATACGAGTTCGTTTCTCCTGCAGCGCTGCGTTGTAAATCTTCTGGTAGTCATCCTTCAGGTTGGCTACGTGGGGTTTTGATTTTGATTTGAGATACAGAATCCGCACTGCAGGTTCACCGTCAGCCATCCGGTATATCATAGGTTTGGTGATAGTTCCTACATCCATCGTATCAATGGTAAAGAAGATTACCGGATCAAGGTTCTCGGTAGAAACCCGGTTAGATCCGTCGGCTCCCATAAAAAATCCACCGTTACCAGCACCGCCCGATTCAACCTTCTCATCAGAATGCTCCTTCGCAGCTTTCTCGAAGGATACGGTGTCGGTCATAATGTGGGTGCGCAGGCTATCTAAAAACTCCTCAGCGTACTTAACATCTAGCTCTGATGAATTAGGCTTAATCAGAATATGGCGGCTGCTGTAGCGGTTACCTCGCCGCTCCAATAGCTCAATCAGGTGAAAGCCAAAGGCCGACTCAATGGGCTGGGAGAGTTGTCCCGGCTGCATTTTGAGCGCAGCAGCTTCAAATTCGGGTACAAACTGCCCCCGTTCTACGAAGCCTAATTCTCCTCCGTACTGAGCCGAACCAGGGTCATCCGAGAACTCCTTCGCTAGTGTAGCAAAATCCTCCCCATTCAGAATGCGCTCCCGAATGTCCATTAACTCCTTGCGGGAAATTTCTTTCTGGCTACGGCTTACCGTTGGTAACTTCACAATCTGGGCCACGGCCACTTCCGAAGAATAGAACGGTAAACTATCGCGCGGAATAGCGTTAAAGAATTTGCGCACTTCAGCGGGGGTCACCTCAATGTCCTGAGAGATGGTGCGTTGCATTTCTCCAACTACTAACTGGTCGCGAATGTCATCGCGCATTTCTTCCTTCAGTTCTTCAACGGATTTACCGAATTGCTGCTCAATGGTTTCCTCCCCGTAGTTTCCAATCATATACTGCATCCGCCGATCGAGGTCTAACTCTACCCGAGCGTCTTCTACCACTACCGAGTCTATCTCAGCTTTAGCCAGCAGTAACTTCTCAACTACAAGTTGTTCTAGTACCTGGCACTTGGTAATATCCCGCATATTAGGGTTAGCCTGCGCCTCGCGGTAGGCAGCTTCCAGGTCAGACTGAAGTACAATGTAGTTATCTACCTTAGCCACAATCTTGTCGATCATGGTTTCGCCACTGTACTGGGCCATACTCAACAGCGGAGTTAAGCACAGCAGTACTACAGCCAGAACAGCTAGTTTACTCCGCTTCGCCTTTGCTGGCGGTAGAAGCAGATGGAATAGGGGTTGAGTTGGTGTTTGGCCGGAACACCTCAAAGTGTTTATTATCTTTTGCATCTTGATAGATTTCTTCCTCAAGTTCTTGGGTCAGGGATACTTTACGCTGGTTGGTAATGATTTTAGATATATCATCCCGCACAAACTCTAACGGCGAAATTTGATCCGTTATTTTGTAGTCCATAACTTTTACGAAGTACACGTACAGGTCGTCGGAGGTTTCAATAAAATCATTTTTTTGCAAAAACTGAACCTTATTAGGAATACTTACTAGCGGAGTATTGGCAATAACGTCTTCAAAATTGTACCAAGTAGAGTCATCCAGCGAGTAGGAAGTGGCAAAACTTAGGCAGTATGATTTTATTTCCTCCCGAACCTCATCTGTAAGATTTCCTTGAAACAAAGCCCTTAAACGCCCGGTACGTGGTGCTTCCTGAGGCACTTTGGCAAAAATCCCTTTGATGATGTTATTCTTCAGTTCAAAGTTCTCCTTGTTATCCTGGTAGTACTTCTCAATAGCTCCTTCCGATACTTCACCGTCTACCCGTTGGTTTACGTAGTTCTTCTCAAACTCGTACACAATCAGGGCGTAGCGGTAATCCAGGATTTTGCGCTCCAGTTCGGCTTCATCAATCTCCATTTGAGCGGCCGCTTCGGCGATTAGTAATTGTTTTTTGATCCAGCTATCAATATAGCGGTTCATGATGTCGGCACTGTCAGAAGGGGCGATGTTATCATCCACAATTCCTTCCAAATCCTGCAGGTACAAATAGTTATCGTACACCCGAGCTACCGGTTCAAGTACTATACCTTCTTCAGTATCCTGGTTTTTGAACCGAAGGAAATCGGGTAACCCCGGCTGGCTGCAGGCCGATACCAACCCCAGAAGGGCGAATAAAATAGATAAGCGGCTAAGGCTTAACTTGCTGAACCACACGTTGTAATACATCTTCATCAATTTCTACCGGATATTTGTCTCGTAAAGCAGTAATCCACTGCCGATCTAACTCGTTCTGGTAGTCTGCAATTACAATGCCTCTTACTTCTCCTAATTCTTTCAATTTGGGAGGTAATACGTCATGAATAAGAATATGGTAAAATCGACTGTTTTCTTCCATCGTATATGTGCCAACTTCCCAGGCTACGCTATCGATGACTGCCTCTACCGAAGTTCGCTCCTCGTCGCGCTCGTATTTATCCTGATGGATTTGCAGTGCCAGCGGTGTACTCTCGTTGGTAGTACTTTCTACCTCAGCTATCTTTTCCTCGCTCAGTGAGCCACTAATCTCACCTAACTGCTGCTTGGCCTGATCTAGTATCGCCTGACTCTGAGCATCCAGAATGGTAGCTTCCACTCTTTCTTTCCAGCGGTAATCTTCCCGGTGATTCTCAAAGTAACTACGTAGACCGACGCTATCTTCTACTGCCTTTGACCAAACCTTATCTTCCATGATATCGAACAGCAGTATGCCATCTCGGTATTCCTGGAGAATGCGGCGGTACTCCTCATTGTTATCAGCCAGATGATCTTTCTCGTAGGCCAGTAGTGTTTCCGCTTCGAAATCTTCGTACAGTTGGTAAGCCGCAACGCTATCGGTACCTAAAGCTCCCTGTTTTTCCTGCGCGTAATCATAAAAGTTGCCGATCTCAATGGTTGTATCGGCTACCGAAAATAGTATTGCTCCTCGGTCAGGCACAGCACTTTCGGCCTGCTCTTCAGCGTACAAATAATAAATCGCCTGATTGATATTGGCGTCGTCAGCTTCAAAATCGCTTTCGTTCTTCAGCATACTAATCATTTCGCCCTGACGCACCTCAACCTGAATACTACGTTCTACCTGCCGCTCCAGAGTAGGCCGTAGCTTTTCCATAGACTCCAAAGTTTGCCGGTCGATCAGTTTGATGATGTGCCAGCCGAAACGGGTTTGTACCGGCTGAGAAATGTCTCCTGGACTCTCCAGAGCAAAAGCTGCATTCTCGAAGCTCTCAATCATATTGCCAGTACCAAAGTAAGGTAATTCGCCACCTTTGGATTTGGTAGAAACATCTTCCGAGATACGCTCTACCATTTCGCCCCAATC
>CAKZYJ010000260.1 GCA_937884755.1 uncultured Flammeovirgaceae bacterium | reverse complement strand
ATAGCCACCCATTACATTCCTCCGTACCAAATATATAGAAGAGACTACGGCACTTTGTTTAATAAATGATCGGCGGGATGCATTTGCCGAACGTCTTTCATCTTGACTCATAGTGAATAGGTTTTATGATTGTTGTATTTATTATCAAGCACGTAGAGGTGAATATTCATCAGCGATTTAGCTAAGTCAACCTCTATTATCAAAAATACTGGCTTTTGCCAGAAATGCCAGTATTCTTATTCCATTTATAGTTTGTCCAGCCTAGGCTGGCAGAGGCTTCATGATGTAGAAATCAATAGTCATACTCCTTAGTTAGTTTAAGAAACTCGATGAAAGTCTCTTCTTATACTTCTTGGCATGATTTACTTAAGATCATCCTCCACGGGTTCCTTTTTATACAGACTAATCTTACCAAAAAATGGGTCATAAGCTAATTTACTTTCATTAGTTTGAAGCTTAGTAGTAAGCTCTTTCCACCGCTGGATAGTACCGCTAGTCAGTAGGCATACATTTCCGTTGTACTTTAGCAGATAGGCTATCTCCTGTTTCTGTTTCCCGGATAACAAAACTTCGCTTTCGTTCACTTGCCAACTTCCCCGATTCACGGATACATAAGAAAAACCACCAGTATCAGTAACTTTAAACCGACCGTTGTCTTTTAGTTGTATTGATTCCTGCCAAAACCCTTCTCGGAGGGAATAACTCCCGGTTAATTCGTCGGGAGTGAGCGTAATCGAGTATTGATCAATGAATTGTTGGATCAATGAATCTAGCAAATTAGTGGCTTCCGCGGGAGGCTGGGCGACCGCTGACTGAGAGAAGATAAGCGAAAAAATTAGTACCTGTCGTTTTATCGGTACGGTTAAGTTCATAGAATACAAGTTAAGCTGCCAAAATAGTGAACTTGACTGAACTAATCCCCACTTTTGGTACAGATAAGTCTGTAATGAAGTTCTTGGGTATAAATTCGGAATCTAACTGACAGTACGTTATATTCCTAAAAAATCACGTTTCCTCCAATCTAATTCTATTATCTGGTGATTTTCTCCCGTCGCTACTGGTTAAAAACCCTACTTGCCACCCCGCTCGTCTCATTTCCTGGAGCCGTGGTTTCCCGGGCAGAATCTGCCTCGGAAAGTGAGCTACCATTTCGGCTGAGCTTAAACGCTTACTCTTTTAATCGGTTGTTGTTCGATGGAGATATGTCGCTGGATCAGTTGCTGGATTTTACCGCTGATCATTATATTCCGGCATTGGATTTAACAGCTTATTATTTCCCTACGTATCCGGAGGTACCCGATGATACTTTTCTGTACGAAGTAAAGCGTAAAGCTCACCGAAGGGGGTTAGTCTTCAGTGGTACCGGGGTTCGTAATAATTTCACTCAGCCGGATGCTGAGAAACGAGCCAAGGATGTGCAACTAGTACGCAACTGGATTGATGCGGCGGTTAAGCTGGGAGCCCCAGTAGTCCGTATCTTCGCAGGGCCTGAAGCCGTGGATGGTGCTTTGGAAGAAGAAACCATGAACTGGATGATAGAAGCAATTCGTGAATGTGTGAAATACGGAGAGCAGCGAGGAATTATCGTTGCGCTGCAAAACCATAATGAATTTGTGAAAACAGCAGCTCAGGTTCACCAGATTATGAGGAGCATTCCCTCGGACTGGTTTGGCCTTATGCTGGATATTGGCAGCTACCGCACGGCTGACCCTTACGCGGAGATTAAAGAGACAATTCCTTACGCCGTAAACTGGCAAATCAAGGAGGATGTCTACCAAGGGGGAGAAGCGCAGAAAACCGACCTGCCCCAACTATTTCAGCTAATTTGGGAGTCTGGCTATCGGGGTTATTTACCCTTAGAAACATTAGGGCCGGGAGATCCCTATCAGAAAGTCAGCGCCTTCCTAGCCGAAGCTCGAGCTGCTCTACATGGACTGGGGTAAACGCACTGTAACCTCATTCAGTTTTTACGGTTAACTCCTCCTTGATACTCTCGGGTTTCGGATTTTGATGTTGATCTAACAGCAGTTGGGCTTCGCTTTGAGTACCCAAGGCAATAGCTATCCCCTTAGTCTGAGGATTTTGTTCCAGCATGATTTTAATAGCGATGGTCAGTGGAACGGATAAAAACATGCCAACAGTACCAAACACAAACCCCCAGAAGATAAGCGCAAAGAATACGACAAAAGTAGAAAGCCCTAGTCCTCGGCCCATTAAGCGAGGCTCAATAACATTGCCGATAACGATATTGACTACTACAAAAACCAGAGCTGTGCCTAAGGCTGCCCCTAAACCCAGTTGAATTACAGAGAATAAAACGGCCGGAACTGCGGCTATTACAGAACCAATATTGGGAATATAGTTCAACAGAAAGGCGATGAGCCCCCAGATGATTGCGTAGTCAACCCCAATGATTAACAGGCTTAACCAGATACAAACTCCGGTAATCAGGCTAACCAAGGTTTTAATAGATAAGTAATGTCGGATACTACTACCGATATTATCAAAATACTTCAGGGAATTAGCTTTACCGCTTACAATGGCTTCGGCTTTGATGGTAATGCTGTCTAGTTCTAACAGTAAAAAAAGCACTAGAAAGAAGATGGTCAGCGCATTCCCCATAATACTGCCCAACTGTCCTAGCAGACTGGCGGTTATGCTTAAAGTTTTCGAGACATCAACTAGGCTGGAAAGCTGGTCGGTGGAAAAATCAACTCCTTGATCATTGAAGAATTGGAAGAGAGTAGCCTGTATCGCCCTTAAGTTTTTTTCGTAGGTTGGTGCTTGCTGGGAGAAGGAAGAAAGTGAACTGTTGATGAGTTCGGCAAAGCCAAAAAATACGGCTAAGACACCCACCAATACGATAGCAACGGCTAGGGCTTGGGGTACTCTTCTTTTCTGAAGCCAGTAGATTGGCTGAGCGCACACTATACTAATAAACAGTGCTAAGATAAGGGGGGTAACCACCGCTTTGGCGTACATGACCCCCGCAATAATGACAATGAAGGCAGCGAGGTATACGGGGACACCAGTTGGTTTAGTTTTTGCCATCGGCTGAGCATTTTATCACAACATCACCCTAAAATAGCGGAAAAGAGCCATAATCACATTTTTCGTAGCTCTTTCTTCTTCCCGATATGTTTTTGGATGAACATAGCACTAGCTCTTCATTTTCAGGATGAAGAGCTAGTGCCAGAATTACTGAGTGAGTTTCAATAATGACAATTAACCCCAGACTCCGCTGCCTAATCTAAAGTTGAAGCTAAGTATCAACATTATCTAATGTTTACCACTATACTATCACTCACTATTAATTGTTACTTTTCAATTGTCCATTATTACTACTACATTTCCCTTTTTATGTCCCCGATCTACGTAGCGGTGAGCCTTAACAATTTCTTCTAGCGAGTAGGTTCTATCAATTATGGCCTCTAGTTTTCCGGCTTGAATCAGCTCCTGAATAAATACTAGGTTATTAAACCTTTCATCAAAGTCCCTGAGTCCGGTAGCCGAAAAAATAGCTCGTTTACCTTTCCCTCTTATGCTAAATCGTACTGAGCTAACTACCACCTCCAGTAGGGTACGTATACCAAGCACGGGCGAGAGATAGATTCCGTTTTTAGTTAAAGCTCTCTTGCAGCGCGAAAAGGAAGATTTGCCTACCGTATCAAAAATCAGATCGTACTGCTGGCCCTTGCGGGTGAAGTCTTCTCGGGTGTAGTCAATCACTTGATCTGCCCCCAACTCTTGCACCCACTCCAAATTAGCCGTGCTGCTCACTGCGGTTACTTCGGCCCCGAAGTACTTGGCCAATTGTACGGCCGCGGTCCCCATACTACCCGAAGCCCCGTTGATCAGCACTTTTTGTCCGGGCTGAATATTTCCGAAATCTCGCAGAAAGGGTAGGGAGGTAGTGCTGCCTTCTACTAAAGCACTCGCTTCGGTAAAACTGACCTGAGCCGGTTTATGCAGCAGCACACTTTTTTCGGGGATGCTAACGTATTCGGCGTAGCAACCACCGCCAATGTCGGTAGAGCCAAACACCTGGTCGCCTACGGAAAACCGGCTTACATTCTTACCCACCGCTTCCACTTCTCCGGCCAGGTCGGTGCCGGGTACGGATATTTTGGGTTTGGTTAGGCCCAGGAATAAACGTCCGTACAGGGGGCGACCGGTGCGCATGGCGGTGTGAGCGGCGGTAACGGATGTAGCTCTGATTCTGATGAGTACTTCATCATCCTGGGGAATGGGTTTGGGTAGCTGATTTACTTGGAGTACTTCGGGGCCGCCGTACTGAGTGGCGACTACGGCTTGCATGGTACTAGTGTTTACGGTAATTGCATTCATGGCTTTTGTTTTTTTAGATTAAGTCACAGAATCGCTTTGATCTATTGACAATCTAAAAGTAGGGGAATGAACTAGAGGAATCGTTCGGGTTTTGAAATCCGAACCAACTACTGGGTCATCGCCTTCCAGTAGGCTTTGGGAGGTTGACCCTTTGCCTTTTTGAATAAGTTTTTGAATATCGTTTTTGAGTTAAACCCACTGTCGTAGGACAGTGCCAGAATGGTAAGGTGGCGCTGACTGGAGTCAGCCACTTTTTCTTTAAAAGCTTCGAGTCGATAGGAGTTAATGAACTCAGCAAAATTTTGATCAAAGCTCTCATTGAGTAACTGCGACATTTGGTTGGCCGGGATATTGAGTAGTTCGGCCAGATTGCGAAGCGTTAAGTTGGGATTGAGATGCGGCTGCTGGGTGTTCATCAAGTCCAGCAATTGCTGCCGATAATCCTCCAATAGTCCTTGCTTCAGCAGTGACTTCTTATACTTCCGTTTCTTTCCGCTAAAGGCAGTTTTAGTACCCAGTACCTGCTGCATTAGCTCCCGAAAGCGAGGGTACTTCCGAAGGGGCTTGAGTATAGGCTCTACATCCTGGTAGACCATCAAGGGTAGGTGTTGCTTTACTCCCTGTTCCAGTAAGCCGATGGCAGCCTGGTGGTTGCCCATCACCGTATGGCAGAGAATAAGTAAGTTAGTGGCCCGTTCCATCAGGTCGGTTTCAAGCGCTGCTTCTAGTTGGGAGATTCCCGACTGAGCGGCTTGGGTATTGCCCAAAAGGGCCTGGGCTAAGGTGATGCCGCCTATTTTGAGTAAATCAGCCGGTTCATCCGCCAGATTCTGAAAGTAAGCCAGTCCTTCCTGATGCTTCCCCTGCAACAGCAGGCCCTGACCCCAGTACTGCAAGGGCACCCGGGAATCAGCTTTTAACTGTAAGCACTGGGCAAATTGCTCAATAGCCAGTTCGTATTTTTCCTGACAATAAAGTATGTATCCCATCAGGTGATAGCCAATCTCCGAAAAAGGATCGAGTTCCTGGGCCATGGTAACGTAATGGGTAGCGGCCTTGTACTTTCCTTCGGCCACCAGCACCGAGGCCATCGTTTGGTAGAAGTCAACCGTCGGGCGAATTTCCAGTGCCTGGTTAATGTGCTGGTAGGATTTAGGTATATTCCAATACTGTAAAAAGCTAATCAACGAGAGTTGAAGTTGACACTCCGGCAGGTTCTCGTCTAGCTCAATGGCCCTATCCAGATAGGGTTTTCCCAACTGGAAGGCTTCCGAAGCAGGCATAAGCCCCAGAACCCCCAGCAGCGTATAGCCCATGTGCATGCCCAGATGTGCCGGTGGATAGTTAGGATAGTTCTTCAGAATAGGGCGTAAAATTGAGAAACCTACTTCAATATCGGGTTTGCTCATTTTCAGCAGGTGGTAGCGACTGCGCAAGTAGTTCTGATAGACCTCGGCGGGTACGTCGGGAGAGTCTACCAGCGATTCTTCAATTTCAAAGTGACCTAAGTGCTCCCGCAATCGGTCGGCAATCAGCAGGCTGATTTCATCCTGTACGGCGAACACGTCTTCCAGCGGCCGGTCGAAGGTTTCGGACCAGAAGTGAAAATCATCGGTTACATCAATCAGCTGAACAGTAATCCGCAATATATTACCGGCCAAGCGTACGCTGCCTTCCAGAATGGTAGACACGTTCAGCTCCCGGCCAATCTCGGAGACCGGCAATTTTTTGTTCTTGAAGAAGAAAGAGGAAGTGCGGGAGGTTACCTTGAGTTCTTTAATCTTGGTGAGCGCATTGATGATCTCTTCGGTCATGCCATCGCTAAAGTACTCGTTCTCGGCGCTGGCGCTCATATTCACTAACGGAAGTACCGCAATAGATTTGGTGGTTTTCTGTCGTTTTCCTTTTAGTTCCGCTGGGGCGGGGACGGTTATTCCGGGGTTGGCAATAGCGAATACTTCCAGCGGATTAGCCACGTTTTTAAACGTAAACTTCCCCAACGATTTGGTCGTAATATGCGGCTGATTGCGTAGTTCTTCGCTCAGGTTGGACTACAGCAGAATATCCCCAGGCACGCTCATGCTCTCAACACGAGAAGCAACGTTCACTCCATCGCCGTACACCTCGGAGCTACTGAAAACGACATCGCCCAAATGTAACCCTATTCGTAGGGGCACTACCGGATTACTCTTCTGTAATTGCTGCTGAATCTGAATTGCGCAAGTAGCTGCCTGCACGGCACTCTCAAAGATACTCAGGGTTCCATCGCCGTAGTACTGAATTATTTTCCCCTGATGCGCCAGGTGCAACTGTTCAAACACCTCCCGGTGGCGGGCCCGTACCCGAATGGCCTGGGCTTCATCAGATTGCATCATGGCCGTATACCCCACAATATCGGTAAACATGATCGCTACCAGTTTGCGGGCTTCGGACTTAGTCATGAGGGTGATCGTTGGCTTTACTGATTCAGTATAAGCATTATTGCGACTGAATGCCAGTAGTTTGCCCTATTTATACATTAGTGAGGCTTCAGTAATGATCGGGCTGAAAACCCGGTGCTTGGGTCACATTCTTCCGATAGTGAGATTCAGCTTCCGGCAAAGGGGGTTCCGAAGATGCCCACGGCGAGTTCTGCCCAAATCAGTAAGAAGGTTAGTAAAGCTAATCCCAGCAGAATTATTCGGTACTCTATTTTCTTAATCCGCCTCAATATCAACTCAATGCTTGAGCCTAAGCCGAATAGGAGTAGACCCATTACTAGAAAGTCCTGGGGCGACCAGTTAACCTCATCGGTAAACTGCATAGCAATAAGTGGAATAAGTAACAACGCCAGCGTTGAGCTTAGCACAATGATGATACGGTGATTTAGAGAGATCATATCTAAATGAATTAAAAGTACTTTGAAATACAAAGTAAATTATTTTTTGTTCTATTTCAACTATGTTCGGGTAAAATTTCAGACTTACGATACGCTAGCTGCCTAGGCCAGTGGGCTGAGAAATGATACTAAGGAATCCAGTGAGGCTACATCAGAATTGAGACCTCTGGCGCTTTGTAAATATCTTCCGAAATTTTTTAGGAAATTTATCAATGATATTGATCTTTTGCTGGGTAAAGGGATGAACAAACGTTAGCGAAAAGGCGTGTAGATACAACCCTTTACCCTTTAATATCAGTGGTTCGTTGCCGTAGGTGGCATCGCCCAAAATGGGATTACCTATTCCGGACAGGTGTTGGCGTAGTTGATGTCTTCGGCCGGTTTTGGGAATCAACCGAACCAAATTGAGTTGACCGAATCTTTCCGAGGTAACCGCTGCTTCTTTGATATACTCTGTATGTGCTTCTTTGTCATCAATGTCGGAAAGGGTCTTCCCGCTTTCTTCCATTTCACCAATAGTAATGGCGTAATAGATTTTTTTAATCTTTTTGGCTTCAAACAGTTTGTTCAACGCACAGATGCTACTGCTGGTTTTTCCGGCTAATAAGATTCCGGTGGTGGCATAATCCAGTCGATGCACCGGCTGAGGGGTAGTGGCATCAAGGAGGGCACTCGGCCTAAGGTTTTGAGGCAGTGCCCGAGCGATTGTCTTAAAGCGATTGCCGCTTACCAAAATACCGGCTGGTTTACGAATTGCCGCCAAGTATTCATCTTCAAATAATACCTCTAGTGGTAAAACTAGCTTTTTTTTGGGATCTGCTTTTTCGGGCAGAGTAAGACAGATTGTTTCACCTCCTTTAACGAAAGTAGCGGTAGAAGCTGCTTTGCTATTTACCTTGACATAATGCTTTTTCAGTGCTTTTTTCCAGGCAGACTTGGTTGGAAGCTGGTAGAAAATACCCGTACCGTATTCCTGAAGGCGGGTAGGTTCAGGGAGTGGGGGAACGATATGGGTAGCAGTTGTGCTGATAATTTATTTGTTGGTTAGGTTAAACAGTCGGATAGGTTGGGTTCGTCCTCTCAGTTCGCAATAGCCTATGTCTTCCAAGATATACTGCTGGGTTACCCTCTTCATCATTGGGTTAAGTGTGTCTTCCGATACTAAAATTTCTTTCCCCCTGCTTCTTGCAGATTTCCTGTATACGGGAAGTAGCATTCAGTACATCCCCAATGTATAGAATGTCTTTCTTTAGGGTACCTATCTCACCGATGGAAACCAGCCCGCCGTGAATACCCACCCTGAATTCGGGAGTTATCCCAAAATGTTCTGTATAGGCCGTTCGTTCTGAATCGATCTTTTGTTTGATTTTAAAAAAACACACTATGCTGGATTCTGCCTTATCCCAGGGCCAATGAATTACTACTTCGTCGCCCACATACTGATAGATTTCTCCCCAGGTACTTAACACAGCGCTGCTCACATCCTCGAAAAATCGGTTTAGGAACTCGTAGTAGGTTTGATGACCTAGTTTTTCGGCAAGGTAGGTAGAGCCTTTCAGATCCAGAAACATGAACACCCGTTGTTCTACTTTCGGCTTGTGGTATTTACCCGAAAAGAAATTCCAAAAGACTGAGGTACCTAAATTGTCTGAAACCTCAATCATGAAAAGAAATAGGACGTTTAGGAATCCGGCGTAGATGATAATACTCCAGAAGGCAAAATTGTCGAAAAACTCAGAAACTCCGGCAATTACATCTGGGTGGAACGGGTATCTGCCAAGGGTAGCTGAGGTAGCAAAGACTCCGGCAAAAGTCGTAGTGGTTAGTATGATTATTAGAAAGGAAATGCCTTTGATCAAAAGGATAGAGGTAAAAGATTTGTCTTGAACCCTCTTATTGATCACCAGAATATCAATTCCTATCAGAATAAACCCCCCCACAAACGTGGCAATGGGAATAGAAATAAGATTATTCATAAACTCGTAGGCCACCCCTGTACTGGGATAGGCCTTCATGCCGCCAATTACGCCGCGTTCTACAAGGGTGAAAATTATCCCTCCCAGACCCCAAAGCGTACTGAAAGTAACAATCTTGAGCAGGTTTCGGCGATGGGCAGGGCTGACGGTCATTAGTGGGGCATTGGAGGTCGGTGGTTGATACACTTACACTCCCTTAACTTAACAAATGGGGTTTTAGATGAATACTGTACTTCCGTTAGCCATTTCCGGCTGAATGGGTAACAAACTGCTTTCTTTATTCAACCGTTAACCAACTTGATTCACTTTCTATCTCGGCTGAGTTTAACGCTCTAAGTTCCAACTCCACACCTGGTTGTAACTCATCCTGAAGTACTAGTTGAGTACCATAAGCGGTAGTGAATAACTTGTCATCCAAATAGAAATTATACCCGACTACCCAACTACCTTTGGTTTTATCGATAGACGCTTCCCAGGATATCTTTCCGGAGGTAGTATCCACTACTAAATTGGTGGGCTTGGCGGGAGGGGTCATATCAACTTCTGCTGGCGTCATCATCATCAATTCTTCTATCTCTGAGGCAATAGAGTCCTTATGTCTATTTTTCTGGATAAAGCCCTGTTGGTTGTTCAGGCTTTCATCCCAATTACAAACCCCACTTTCAGAAAGGGTTATTTTTCCGTTGGTGTAAGCTATGTAGTTATTGCTTTCACCTCTAATAGCGTAATGTAGGGCACATTGGTCGTTGCTGTGCCGACTAATATCTTCAGTTTCACCTCTAGTCACAAAATGGTATTCGTAGCTTCTTCGTAGTATATGAGTGGTATCTAGCTTTCTAAGACTTTGACCAGTCATTACATTACCAAAATTTGCGTTGTAGTAATCACCGCAACCTACTTCCCAACCAGAGGCTACAAATGGGCTGGGGCAGTGTTCTATCACGTATCTACACATTTCGTTTCTTTCCTGATTTAAGCAAGACCAATCTGTATACTCACACAAAAGGTCCGAACCTCCCCAGTTTGTTCGATCATACCCTTGCCCATCAATGAAGTTTCCACCCATCGTAACCACTTGGGCTACTTTTTTTTCTACCAGTTGCACTCCATCCAATTCACTAAACTTATCACCCTCTGACTGAAGCAGATCATAGAAGTTGTGCATTGTCCCGATAATCACCACGGTGATGCTACTGTCTTCTGCACTTGCTAAAATTTCACGGTAGAGCGAGACACCATCCAATGCTTCTTTCCAGGAGTGGATATTTCGGGGGTAAACCCGGGCCAGATGATAATCATAATTCGTTTCGGGAGCCTCAATTTTTTTGGAATATCCTTTGTAATCGCCTACTGGAATCGCTTTACGATTATAAAAAGTATTGATAGCACTGATACTCAATGACGACTGTTTATAATGGGTTGAGTTAATCACAGCAAGTATTTCACACTCGCCGATAGTCGCCATATAATGGAGCATTGCCATGCAGCCAACATCATCCGGATCAGCCGAGGGGTCGGTATCTAAAATGACTTTCTTTTGTGCCGCGGAGAATGTACAAGTTGAAAATATAATAATTGCTGACAGCGAGAGGAGTTTCATAGCAATAAGGTTCGATCGTTCAAAGCCACAGTAGTAGGCCAACCGGTAACGCTCAGAGTATAGTGCTTATTCCGCAAGGTATGCACTATATACCTTGTTAGCTACTTTTTATTTTATTAAAAAAGAGGTGCAGATAATCCTAGGGTTATCCCATAAGACCATCTGTTTTCAGTCCAATAGTCTTTTGGTTTCAATGTATGGCTTACCAATGCTTCAATAGTAAGAAACAATTTAGGAGCAAGTGCAAATTCATAACCCAAACTATATCTCATTATTCCAATGTTCCTGCTATCAAAATCAAGATTTGCTTGAACGCTATCCGTTGTAAATATGGGGTATCCATAGCTACGAATTCCACCTTGAACATATCCCGTAAAGTTATGATTACCATCTACATCTCTATACCCAATTCCACCAATTAACTCAAAAAATGACATTTTGCCTGTAAAAGTTAAGTCTTGGTTTACTGGGTATTCTAACTCCATGTTCGAGTTGAAGTCGTCATAATTAATTCGGAAAACTAAGTTGGATACATCCCTGTACTCAAGGGAGGTTTGAATCATGAGCCCCCCTGAGAGTTGATCAGTACCGTGAGCAACATAACCCATTTGGATGGCAGGCATGAAGGTTCTATCCCAATCGCTCAAAGTATCTCTTTCATTCTGAGCAATTGAGAGATTTGAATAGATTATCATGAGGAATATGAGTTTGAAATTCAAACTTTCTTTCATTTCCATGTATTCAGTATTTTCTAATTCTTAATTACAGTTAACAACCGTGTATTGGCGACGAGTCTCTATTATTTCTACTATACCTTTGCTTCTCTTTAGTTGTGCTAACCGAACCATTGCAGGATAGACTACTAGTTAGTGTATGGGTGTAAAGGGCATTTTGCAAACTCTTTCGTGAATTATTATCATTCTATGGAGTTTGTTTTATGATGCATTTTTACTTTAAAACAAGATACACTTTCGAAAAAAATGAAAAATAGCTGGGTATTTACCTGTCGATTAAATGTTTCATCGATGGATAATGTAGGCGCTTGAGTCCTACTTAGTTATTTGGCTTTTTCTAAAAAAATTATCAATACCGATTTAGCCTATATAGTTTCTTTTATCAAATCAATCACGTAAAGCTACGGTAATAGGCCAGCCGGTGAATTGCTCAGCTGTGCCGTTTGTAACATCTACATCGCGGGGCCAACATTCAAAAGTAACCTCATTAGCCACTTTGTTGAAGCGAATGAGACCGTAACCCGAACCGCTGGAGGGGCTTTCGGGGTTTACGTAGGCTTGCATGGTGATTTTGTTGTCAAAGCCATCCAGGTAGTCACCAGTCCAGGGTAGGGCATTATTTGGGTCGTGGTTGCCACCTGCTGCTTCGTCTTCAGGCCACCACCAGCGACTGTAGTAGTTGTTTACCAGAGCGGGCACAATAAATGCCCAGGGGCCATCCCGATGCTCATCGATGCCGTGTTTGATCACGGTGGCCAGGTGCTGGTCTCCGCCAATGTGAACTGCTCCAGCCTTGTTTATTGCCTCCAAGGCTTTGTTGCGCCCGGTTTGGGGCCAGCCGTTAGAGTCCAAGTCGGCGTGCAGCCGGTTATCCTTTTTGCCGTGCAGGTGCGCTCCGCCGCAGAAGCCTGTTTGGGATAATACCGCTTTCATGGCTACTCCATCCTGCTGGGTAGCCCAATCGTTTAAGAATGTTAGTTGACGTTCGCCCAGCAGCGTTAGCCCTTCCAAATCGATAGAAGCTGGATCATAATCGGGGTTGCGAATATGATCGGGACGAGGGCCTTGCTGAGGAATTTTACCATTAGGGCCGGTTTTGAACTTACGGTCTTCAATAATGGCAAAGTCAACATCGCCGACGATTAGATTAGTGTAGTACACGCCAATGCCCTGTTGAATAGGTGTGGGATCATAAGGATCGGGTAGATGAGCTGTTTGCCCACGTTCCACCATCTTTACGTACTCGGGATGATAGATATACCCCCCGTCGACGCCCACTTTGGTATCAGATACTATACCGATTAAACCCCAGAGGTTGCCTTGCCCTAC
>CAKZYJ010000259.1 GCA_937884755.1 uncultured Flammeovirgaceae bacterium | reverse complement strand
GGGTGATCTGTGTAGGTTCGCCACCTATCAGCGAGGTGACGAACACTTGCGTTTCGCCTTGTACTTCAGAAGCAAAAGCTACTTGGGGTAAGCGCGGATGGAGCTGAGGTTGTACGTCACGGGCCGGTCGATTGGTCACCTGCACAATGGCGGTATCCGAACCATCGGAGGCGTAGATCTCAGCATTGCCCGAGGTATCTGATACCCAAGCGAAGCGTAGGTTGGGAACCGGAACAGTCGTAAAGCTAGCTACTTCACTCTGGCTGCTTAGCCCCTCCGGATCGGTGGCAATGACTTGCCAGAAATAAGTAGTGTTAAACTGAAGGTCTTGTACCATTAGGGTAGTATCGGTGATCTCTTGGGCAACCACTGATTGACGTAGGGCTGCTTGGGAAGTAAAGAGCCGTACTTCGTAGCTCAGGCTATCTTCATCGGGGTCGGTACCTTGCCAGGTGAGGGTTAGCGCACGAGGTACACTGGTTACTTCTTTTTGGGGACTCACTAGAATGGGAGTGTTGGGGGCTCGGTTCTCTACTTCAGTAGGCTCAGTACGGATCGTGACTTCGGTAGCCGAGTCAGGGCTGACCAAAGCAGTAAGACTGGTGGTGCGAATGCCTTCCCCTCGTACCGTGATGGTGTAGGTATCCGCCGGAATCCCACTGATCAGAAAGCGGCCAGCCGAATCGGTTTGCACCTGATTGGTGGCGGGTTGAGTAGTGATACTGACATTGGGTAGGGGGGTTTCATCGGCAATCACCATGCCTTCCAACGTGCCTAAGGTGATGGGCGGAATAGTATCTTCAGTGCAGGCGGCTAGCCAGAGACACCCGCTGAGTAACAGGGTGAAAGAAAGTATGCGTGACATAATTAACAATTTGTTGGGGGTGGAAGAATAAAGAACGGGACTGCACAAATCGCACACACTTGGCTGGGCGTCCCGTTCTACTTGTTACCCCCAACAAGTGCTAAAAGAATCAATTAGTGGCTTACCATTAGAACGTTCCGTTTTCGATGATGACCTGCATACTGCCTTGTTGGTGAATGCTGTATTGCAGGCCGTTTCCGTATTCACGTTGGATCAGTTCATTGTTATTGCCTTCTTGTAGCACCTGGTAGGTGTTTTGGTTGCCTACTAGCTCTTGTACCAAGCGGTTGTCGTTACCAAACTGCCCAATATCCAGGCGATTGTCATTACCTTGCAGATTACCGTCGTAGGTATTGCCATCGCCAACTTGCTGCACAGCTACCTGGTTACCATTGCCTTGTTGGGTCAAGTCCATTACATTGTAATGACCCGTTTGCACCAAGGTAGCGTACTGTCGCTCCCCGGCTTGCTGAATAAACACTTCGTTGTACATCCCCGCCTGCTCAATGTTGGCTCCAGGCATGGTGATGACTTCGGAGGGGAAATTGATTATTTCCGGTCCTTCCGGTAAGGCTGGTTCTAAGTCTTGGGCATAGCTCATCCAACTGCTCAGCAGTAGTATGGCTAGTAGCTTGATGGTGTGATGTATCATGAGAAGTAGGTTAATAAATAGGCCGAGGTGGGGGCGGGTACCCAAAGGCACTTCCCCCCGTCCCCGGCTTATTTCATGAGGGATTAATTACCTTGAGTAACGTCAGCGACATTACCAGTACCGATCTGATTGATGGTACTGATATGACCGTTGCCACTCTGATCTACGTAAGCCTCGTTGTAGTCACCTTCCTGAGTAGTAATAGAGGTTAACTCAAAACCGTCTTGTACTACATCAGATACATTGTACTCACCAATCTGGCTTTGGAACGAAATGTTATCGTAGCCAATCTGGAGGGCGTCGGCTTCGTTGTAATCACCGAGTTGAAATTGCTCAATGCTATTGTCGTAGCCATCTTGTTTAGCGTAGGCATCGTTTCCTTCGCCGCTTTGGGCTTGAACAACAATGTTGCGCTCACCAATCTGCTCGGCGTAAGCCACGTTATCTTCGCCACCCTGCTGCTGCAAGCTCACGTTATCTTCGCCAGTTTGGTAGGCTTCGGCTTTCTGGTTATCACCGCGGGATAATGAGAAAGGATCTAAGTTCTCCAAGTCAGCAATCTGTTCCACTGAAAGTTCGCCTACTTGCTGCTGAACAGCACTGTTTCGGTCACCAATCTGCTCAATGTATACTTCGGAGTTGTTAGCGATTTGCTGCTGCACAGCACTGTTTTCGTCACCAGTTTGGCTCACATAGGCCGTATTGAAATCACCCGCTTGTTGGGTAAGTGCGAAGTTCTCATCACCTTCCTGGTATTGCTCGGCCAGGTTACCATCTACAAAGTTGGTAGCACTACCTTGGTTGATGGTGGCTTCGTTGTAGTCACCGTACTGCTCTTGATCAGCTATGTTATCGTCACCGTACTGTCGGGCATCGGCCACGTTGTAATCACCTTCTTGGTACTGGTCGGCTAGGTTTCCTTCACCCGCCTGGAAGATAAAAGCGTCATTTTCGTCCCCTTCTTGATACTGAATAGCTTCACTATCTTCCGAAGAGCTACCGTTTACTCCTTGCTGAATGTAGGCAACATTGTTATCGCCGTACTGCTCTTGCTCGGCGATATTATCGTAAGCTTCGCCGTCTTCAACACCTTGCTCAATGTCCGCGTCATTTCCGTCCCCTTCTTGGTACTGATCGGCTACGTTATCGTAAGCTTCTCCACCTTCATCACCTTGGAAAATACGAGCGTCGTTGTTTTTACCATCCTGATATTGGGTGGCATCGTTTCCGTCTCCGAAACCATCTTGGTCACCTTGGTCAACTTGGGCGTAGTTGTCTTCGCCGTATTGCTCTTGGTAGGCAACGTTATCATAAGCTTCACCATCGTCATCACCTTGCTCTACGCGGGCTTCGTTATTGTCGCCGTACTGTAGCTGAGTAGCCTCATTGTCTCTAGCTATACCCCCTTCATCACCCTGCTCAATATCAGCTTCGTTTTCGTCACCGTACTGCTCTTGCGTAGCAATATTGTCGTAGGCTTCTCCACCTGCATTATCGCCTTGCTCAATAGTCGCTTGGTTAAAGTCACCTTCCTGATATTGAGTAGCTACATTATCGTAAGACTCAGCATCGTAGGTTCCTTGCTCGATGAAAGCGCTATTGTTATCACCTTCTTGAGTTTGAGTAGCCTCGTTACCTTCAGCATACCCACCTTCAATTCCCTGATCAATAATGGCTTCATTCTCATCTCCAGGTTGGCTCTGGGTGGCCACATTATCGTAGGCTTCACCATCAAGCACTCCCTGGTTTACGGTAGCTTCATTTTCATTTCCCTCTTGGATTTGGGTAGCTTCGTTGCCTTCAGCGTAACCGCCTTCATCTCCTTGAACAATGAGGGCGTTGTTATTGTCACCGTATTGCTCTTGAGTTGCTACGTTATCTTCGGCCCGGTCTCCGCCGTTGCCCTGATCAATTTGAGCATAGTTTTCATCACCGTATTGCTCCTGGGTGGCTACGTTGTCGTAAGCCTCACCGTCAAAACTACCCTGATCAATAAGTGCCTCGTTGAAGTCACCTTCTTGGTACTGAGTAGCTTCATTGCCTTCGGCGTAACCACCTTCGTCACCTTGGTTAATTTCAGCATAGTTTTCATCTCCGGGTTGAGTTTGGGTAGCTACATTATCGTAAGCTTCACCACCATCAACGCCTTGATCAATAAAAGCTTCATTGTAGTCGCCCTCCTGGGTTTGGGTAGCTTCGTTGCCTTCGCCATATCCATCGTCTTCTCCTTGATCAATAAACGCCTCGTTATAGTCGCCTCCTTGATATTGAGTGGCTACATTATCATAGGCCTCACCGTCATCATCTCCCTGGTCGATAATCGCAGTATTGTAATCACCTTCTTGGGTTTGGGTAGCTTCGTTTTCCTCAGCGTATCCACCTTCATCGCCCTGCTCAATATCTGCGAAGTTTTCCTCCCCGGTTTGGGTCTGGGTAGCTACGTTGTCGTAGGCCTCGCCGTCATCATCTCCCTGGTCGATAACCGCAGTATTGTAATCAGTTTCCTGGGTCTGGGTGGCGGTGTTGCCTTCGGCGTATCCATCTCTAGTCCCTTGATCAATATCAGCGGAGTTTTCGTCACCCTTCTGAGTCTGAGTAGCCACATTGTAGTAGGCCTCACCACCTTCTGTACCCTGATCAATAAAAGCTTCGTTCTTGTCTCCGATTTGCGTTTGAACCGCCTCGTTAAAATCAGCCGTTCCGCCAATTCCCTGAAGAATGTTAGCCGTGTTGATTGTACCCTCCTGGACGACGATCCCGGAGTTTTCTTCGCCCTTCTGTTGGACGTCGCTCTGGTTGTCTTGAGCCAAGCTGACTCCGGTGGCCAGCCCACCCATCATTAAACTTGCGATTAACTTTTTCATGATTGTTTAAGAAATTAATTGGTTATAAAATGGTTGAATGAAAACATCGTAAAGTGGGGGGTTAGCGTCCCAGATAGAGTTGTAGCCCGAGGTTAGCCCCCCAGTAAAAATCATTACGTCGGCCTTGCACCACCTGGTCTAACTCATCGCTGAAGAGGTAGCGGTGGTTCAGCGCTACTTGAATTCCTACTCGGTCGCTGAGCAGGTACTCAAAGCCTAGCTCGTAGACGGCATGGGGAAGATAGTTATCCACGACATCTGAGAAGTTACCCGTATCTTCACTGGTCAAGCCCAACCCCAGTCGTAAGAACGGCGAGTAACGGTAGCGGGGCAGTATCCAAAACTGGGTGCTGATCTCACCGTAGTAGAAATCCGATTGATACACTTCTTCGGTGGCTAGGGTGCCCCTCCCACCCGTTACGTTCAACGCGAACGAAGGCCCAGCTTGCCACTGAATACTGCCTTCTACCGCGGGTTTGATGATCGGTCGCCGGAAGTCGCCCCCGTAACGTAGCACCCCACCGCCTAAGCCCAGACTGATCGCCCCACGCCGCTCCCGCTGCTGTCCGCCCAAGGCATCTACCGATTGATTTTCCTCTTTCTCCGCCAGGTAGCGCTGGATGGCGGGGTGATTACGCTCTTCTTCGTGCTGTAAATCCCAAAGCCCATCCAGTACGCCTTCAATAATCAGGCTTTCTACGGCCTTTTCAACAGCTTCTCGCACGGCTAGTTCGCCTGGCTCATTATAGGTAAAGCCTGTTTCGGTCTCCAGTAAGCGCTGAAAGCTCACAAAACGAAATAAGCCCACATCTACTTTCTGGGAGAGTACCGTTTTGGAGGTGTACACTGTTTTTAAAATCCGTCCGGTTTGGGTAGAAGTTGCCCGCAGGTAGACCGTCACCCGGTCTTGGCGGTACTGTCCGGAAGCCCCAGCCCCAAAGTAGCGTAGTCCGGCCCCTCCCGTAAGCACATTGGCATCGTAAGAAACAATGCCCCCTTCCAGTAAGATGCCCGCAAACAGCAGCGGGGGCAAATCCGGTTCCGGGTTGCCATTCTTTTGGGAGAAGTTATCCCGACTGGAGCGGATAATCTTGCGTTCGTTGAGCAAATTGGACAAGCCTTCTCGCTCAATAGGCACAAACCAACCTGATTCTTCTAAAGCTCGCAGCAAGATAGAGGTTGTCCCCTGGGTAATAGCCGTGGAGTAGCTAATCCCATTATTAGCATCTTTGTATTGCCCGGTCTGGTCACGAAACTTGAATACGGCCGCGGTATCGGGCGGCTGAGGAGCCGGTATGCTAGTCAGAGGCTGGTACTGGGGGGTCTCCGCTCCCAGCCGAGCCGGTGCCGTAGACAAAGGTTGGCGAAAGTAGGGGGCGCAGGCGGTGGTGAACAGCCCAATGGCTAGGAATAACTTATAAATTTTCAGCGGTTGCATGGGTTGACTTAGTTGGGGGTGGGTAATCAATCAGAGGTAACTAATCTAAAATTCAGGGACGGTGACGGTGGTCTGGTCTCCGGTAGAGGTATCCAGGATGGTGATACTGACCCCATCGGCCCCTTGAAAGACTTCAATCTGGAAGAGGCCTACTTCGAAGACGCCTTCCTCTAAGCCTTCTTCGCCGAACTGACTACTTACTAAGGAGCGGGACAGATCGCTCAGAATACGACGATTAAGGTCTTGCTGAAAATCAGTGAGCGGATCTCGTTCCGACCGGCCTAATTCGGCATCGGGGTCTTCCAGATTATTCTGGGCGGTTGCTGAGTTCAATAGCCACTGATAATTAAAGGTATCACCACCGAAAGCTGGGTTGGTAGGACGATAGACAAAATCTTGGGCTTGACTTCCTGCTGCAAACAGGATCAAGCAAGCCAGGGTGAAGAGTAATCGTTTCATCGTTGGGGGAATTAGAAAGTGAATAATGAGTAAAAGGGTTAATAAATACCGGTACCTTGTTGGTCTTCTTCGTAGAGTTGTTGGATAAGTCGTTGTTGATCGTTGACGTGTCGTTGGGTCAGTGAGACAGCTAGTTCAGCACTAGCTTCTAATTGATCGTAACGCGGTTGAAGTACCCGTTGAAAGACGGTGGTTTCATTCACGTTCACGACGATGAGTGTCCCGAAGCCGGGAGCGGGTAGTTCTTCGATTCGCACTTCGTAGCCACTGGCAGTTGGGGGTGGAACCCAGCGTTGGTAGAATAAATCGTAGAAGTCTACCCCGATCTTGGTTAATGTCTCGCTAATGATCAGTCCATCGATCTCCATTTCTGGATCTCGTGATTGGTCAGTCTCAGCCTGTTCTTTCATAGCCTTGACCGCTCGTTGTAGTAAGTCATTCTGCTTGGTTAGTGAATCGGCCGCTGACGGTAGTGATTGGCTGAGCGTTACAACAAAACATCCGGTAAGCGCTAGCAAGAAGAGAATAAGCCCTATGACTAATATGACTACCTTTGTACGCATAATGAATTTTGCTTTCATGCTTTGATTTATATTGGGTTTGAAACCCAGAAATAGCGACCTGATAGAAAGAGTCCTGCTACTGGTTGTTTCAGGGAGTAATTAAATTGCCAATGAGTAACCGCCTGGTACTGGCTTTTTAAAAAAGTAGGTTGAGACCATACTAAAGACAAAGATGCTTCTTGATTTTTCATGAGTTTCTGGTTTACTTCATTATTGGTTAGACATAGGCCAGACGTCTTCTATTAACCCAATAGCTCTTGACTTTTGGGTCTTTAGATTAAGTTTATCTGCGAGGAAAGAACATTATTTCGCAGCGCCAATAAATGAGGTAGGTAGAAAGTATAGGCTGGTTTTACCGACCAGTAACAAATAGTCGGTAAATAGCCCGACATCCTCCAGAACAAAAGTGGAAAAAATCAGAATGAATTTTTGTCAGATCGAGGAATGAAGCGTGTATAAAAGAGGTGGCATTCAATAGGCTTAATGTCCATTGAATAGCCAGATTGGGTCTAGAGAAGTTTGGGTTCATAACTGGGGGTATTAATTGTGGTTGATTAAAAGGTTGTTTACTGATATGATACAAATGTAAGCAGCGAAGTGGTCTGGTTTATGAAAAAAATCCGGCGAATTGTATGATATTTCCGACAACAAATCAGGAAAAATCCGACAAGACTATGACATTTCCGACATTACACACTTTCAGGCACTAAAGAAGAAGGAGTTACTCCAAACTCTTTCTTGAAGCATTTAGCAAAGTACGAAGGATCTGAAAAACCCGTTTGAAAAGCAATTTCGACGATATTGCCTTTATTACTCATAATCAATTCTTTAGCCCGATGCAAGCGTACAGAGCGAATCAATTGATTAGGCGATTTATTTGTAGTCGATTTAAGCTTGCGCTGTAGTTGTCGTTCACTAATGCCGACTTCCTCGCACAACACTTCCACGCCAAAGAGTTCATTACTTAGGTGGTGGTCAATGCATTGCAGCACATCTTCTAGCAAAGAGCCATTTTTCAGAAGTTGCTTAGGATTGGGATTGTCTAACTCGGCATTCGCCCTTAATCGATCTTTTACCGTGAGCAATGTGACCGACTCACCGGATATGGGTTCAAAAATTGTTTTATAGGGGGTAAAATTCAATCCAGCTCCGGATAATAGATGCCTAATCGTTTGAGTGACAATGACTTGGTTAGGTTTCGTTTGATTCATTATTTCTTCTATGATACTCCTAGCGTCTCCACTGATGGGGTGCGAGCCATCTACTACGCATTCTTTAATATGAATCCCGATAGCAAGCTGGGCATCTATTTGTTGTGAGGCGGTTAGTAAATCTATACTGCAATGCACCGCTTTGCTAGGCCCTTCAAACGTCGCAATAAAGGCATGATGGTTATCATGCACAATCTCCCCCCGGTAGTTCGCAATAAATTGCTCAATAAACTCTCTATTGTCAGTACGGGTGGTCTTAAAGGGTATAATCCGAGCGGCTACAATGGTAAAAAGCTGTTTTTCATGACTCACCTGTGACTGCGTATTTAGCACAAATGCCTTTATCTCCTCCAATACCTCCTGCGTGTTACCTGCCCAAAACAGATGATCGTTACCCTCAAGCTCCACTAATTTAGCTCCTTTAATGCGTTCAGCGATAAACCTCCCTTCTTCAATTTTTACGTCGATATCATGAGTGCGCTGCATCAACAAAGTTGGTACATTTATAGAATCCAAAATGTCAATAATATCAACATACGTATTCATGGTGGTAAGTACCATAGCCGCACTAGGGCTAGCACCCGAACGGAAATAATTAGCCAGCCAATCCATAAATGTTTTATCATCGGCTTTAGAAGGAGCCAGAGAAGCTAAGTTCATATCTCCACTTCCCCAACTATTTTCAATCATATCGTAAACTTCCTGCCGCTCTTCATCCGTAGGTGCCCAAGGATAGTCAGGAGAGTATTTGCGTTTAGCAAAGGCACCGAAAGTAATTAAAGAAATTGTTCGGTTAGGATAGGTAGCGGCAAACAGTGCTGAGACTGAACCTCCCTCCGAATGTCCGAATAAGACAGCTCTTTCAGAACCCACTGCATCCATAACCGCCCGTATGTCATCCATTCGTTCTTCTAGCGTAGAAAGCTCTACCACTCGGTCGGAAAGTCCGGTGCCTCGCTTATCAAATAGGATAACCCGAGCTATTTTTCCTAGTTCCTGTAGAAAATCCACCAACTCCGGACAAGCCCACATCCAGTCGATATTGGAAACCCAACCAGGGATGTAAACTAAGTCGATGGAACCAGAACCGAAGACTTGATAAGCAATGTTAATACGACCACTTTTTGTGTATTGGGTGACAGGTTTCATAGAGTTCTTGATTAGATACTTATGAGTCTTTACTGCTTTTAGTAAAGATACATAAGCTCCACCCGCCTTGTCTAAAAATGGGGTGGATATGAGGTGAACACCGCCATTTTGGTAAGTAGACAAAAAGTGTACAACTATATTTATTAACTGTCTTACAGGCAATTAGTGGACAAATTGCCAATACACATAGAATTTTAGTAACTAGTTTGGAATAATGTTAAAGTCATAAGATGAAAGGCTTCCGGAAACTAGCTTCTCTAACTTGGGCTTACTACTTGAAATTCTCTATGGTTCGAAGTCGTTCTTTTTCCTACAAACTCAACAAGACTTTGTCAACAATTTTATGTAACACTCAGCCTATTAGATTTTATCCTAGACATGCTATTCATTCCTCTTCGAGCAGTGAATTCTGCTTACACAACATCTAGCTTTATGGAAGTGAAATAACCACTTTTCCGGTAAAAGCATTTTCATCCATTGCTTGGTGAGCTTGAGGTAAGTCGGCAAAATCATACACCGAATCAATGTGAGGATTATACACTCCTTGCTCTACGCGGCGAACAATTTTCTGGAGGTTTTTTCCGTCTTTTTTGACCGAGATCGTTCCGCTATCGTAGAACCCTACCCTTGACCGAATTAGGGCTTTGACAAAACTACCGGCTTTTCCGGTGCCGTAGCTGTCGGTTAATGAACCAGCCAAACAAATATGGTCTTTCTTTGATCGTAATTTGAAATTGTCCTCGATCGATACTTTGCTCACGATAGTGTCTACCACTCCATCTGCTCCCCCTGGCCACACGGATAGTACCTCATCAGCTACGCTACCCGAGGAAACAATTACTTTGTACATCCCCGTCTCGAGCATTCTTTCTACTTTATGCGGGCTTCTGGTGACGCCAATTACCTGACCGCCTAACTCATTCACGATTTGGGTAATCGCAATAGCCAAAGCGGATGCTCCTGGGCGTACCAAAACCTTGGGCTTTTCAAATTTCTCTAGTTTCAGGGCTTTAAAACAACATCCCCAGGCAGTAAAGTAGGTTTCAGGAATAGATGCCAAAGTAACCCAGTCTAATGATGTTTCTACTGGGAAAACATTGATGGCGGGTACTACTGTTTGTTCAGCGTAGGAGCCATCGTATTTCCGACCCATTTCACCCATTGCTGCTGCGACTACTTGTCCTTTTTCTAGCTCACCGCCTGGGCAGTCTAGTACTACGCCCACGCACTCAATGCCGATGACTCTAGGAAACTTTACCGCTTTACCCGAACCACCCATGCGGGTGACGGCTTCTGCCCGATTTAACCCAAATGCTTTGATCTGGATACGAACCTGACCCCTTTGTGCTTTAGGGGCAGGGATTTCTTTAAGTTCCAGTGCCTCTGGGCCACTTGGTTTAGAAATTACGTATGCTTTCATTCCTTTCCGGTCAATCGGATTAGTAAGAAGATTGAGATCAAATTAGGCAGAAGAAACATAAAGGCTGACTGAAAAATACCATCGACACTTTCTATTACTCCTGCCTGAAGTCCAGAATATAAATCAAGTATATCCATAGTTAGACGCACAATTAGTGCGGTTAGGATGGAATAAAAGGTGCGAAAAATCCAGACGCCTACTACCATTCCTACGGCAATAGCCACGTACCTAGAAGCAGAGTTTAGTAAGATAAAGGCAGTGCTTCCGCCAGTATCAATGCCAAAAATGGCCATCATACCTTCACTATCCAATAGGCTCCATAAGCTGAAGCTAGTAGACCAGAGGGTTAAATAGGCAGGCAGTATGTACCACCACCATTTTAGTTTCAGTTTCATAACTTTTTAACTTCTTTGAACTTATTAAACTTTCATCAGTGGGATCTGTAGCTGATAGTATCTACTTTCAGGCTTATTAAATGAGATCCCATTAATATGCTTGACATCGATGAAGAGTATACCAACTCGAGGGTGAATCAAATCGCAATTGAATACCACTCATTAGTAAATACTCCCGGACGTTTGCCTTATTTATATTAGAAATGAGGATGCTCGTTAGCCACCTGTTCCCAGGGAGTAATGGGTTGTTCAACACTCCAGTGTTCGGCAATCTGACCATACGCTAACCGGAACCAATCGAACACTACTCGTTCGTTGTCCCCAAAGTAATGCGAGTGAGCCATCACCAAGTCTCCTGATGCTAGAATCAATTTATTGTCGTGCAGCATTCGCCCCCCATTTTTATTTACGATATGATCTTTTAGAACCTCGAGACCTGTTAATGCACCCTCTGTTTCGTGGTGGTAGATATAGTCTGGGCTTATCAAGTTTTTTATTTCTTCAACACGCCCTCGATTGAGTACATGATCGAGAAACCGCTTTACCGTAGCCTTATTTTGAGCTCGGGTCGCGTCCGCCGTATCATCTTCTCCGTTACCTGCCCCGGCTATGGCGTTTCGTAATTGCTCATCAGGGATTGGCATCAGGGCATCCCAGTGCTCAATTACTTTTCCATTTTCAATGCGCCAAGCGTCAGTACAATACAGTGGTAGATCACCCAATGGGTTAGGTGCGGTGTAATATCCCTGATAGGCCATGATGTTACCATCCGATACCCAACGAACTGGCTTGTAGCCAAAATCCATTTGTAGCATCTCTTTCAAGTGCTCGCTGGTATCTTTTGCCCAGGGGTTATGCTGAATGAAGGATTCATCGAAGTTAGCATCTATGCCCGCTTCGCTCTTGTCTTTAAGGATTGCATCCAAACCATCAAACACGATCTTAATGTTTCTTTTTTCATCTGTTGTCAGTGCCATAAAAGATTGATTTTGATTAAAAACTATATGACAAATTTTGTATCATTGTATGATTAAGTCAAGTAGTCATAATTAAGTGTTATAGTCATATAAAAATGACTAATATTGATTATCAATTACTTATGTAGAAAAATATGTCACAATCAGTTGAACATTCGGATTGTCCGGTCACTTTCTGTATGGGTAAGATTGGCGGAAAGTGGAAACCAATTATTATTTACTTGATTCGGAAGGGGGCGAATCGCTTCGGAATTCTGGAGCGGGGCTTTGTAGGTATTACTAAGCAAATGCTTACCAAGCAACTCCGCGAAATGGAACAAGATGGTATACTCAGCCGGAAAATATATCCCGAGATTCCTCCGAGAGTAGAATATTCATTCACTCCTTACGGGGAAAGCCTATTTCCGGTGATTGATGCGATGAGTCAGTGGGGGTTATCCAAGATGGAAGTATCGGAGTAGTCCATTAAACTACTCCAGTATTTCCTTCCCTTGGGAAAAATGGTTAATAAGGAAAAACAGACATTGCGTTTAGAACTCGATACGGTAGTTCAACACCGGAATTAATCCTAACTGGAAAGAGTCGACCATATCTCCTTCGGACGCGCTGTAAAAGCGGGTAAAGATATTGGAGCGATTAATTACATTTTGTACATCTAGCGAGAGAATACTAGAATACTTAGCCCGGTTCCATCGGTAGC
This sequence comes from uncultured Flammeovirgaceae bacterium, assembly GCA_937884755.1. GTDB lineage: Bacteria > Bacteroidota > Bacteroidia > Cytophagales > Cyclobacteriaceae > Tunicatimonas. The sequence goes on along the minus strand of CAKZYJ010000259.1, from coordinate 21,348 downwards.
TCACCCGGACATCGGGTCGGAAGTAGTCAGGTACCTGAGCCGCGTAGGGTCTATCCCACTGCACCACAGCTCGTCCTGCTTCCCGCGAAGCAGCAATATCTACCGGAGTGTAGCGGTTACCGCCTACCCAGCTTATCCGGAAGTTAAGCCCAAGCACATTGTTCTTGTTTCTTCCCACCTTAAATTCTTTCCCTCCTAGAAAATTAATTACGTGGTTTCCGTTGAAACGCGTATCGTATTCTTCACCGCTGAGTGGGGTATACTTAGACTCAAATAGCGAAGTGGTAAGCATAAAATAGTAATTTTGAGTGAAGAACTTCTCCAGCGTAAATTCTACACCATAGTTGCGCCCGGTTCCATTATTACCTAGCGGAAAGTCTACTATTCCTTCCTGATAGTTAATCAATGAATAGGCTCGGTACCAGGGAATGTCCGAACCAGCCGGTAGGCCAATAGGCACATCGTAGAGTTGTTGGTAGTAAGCTTCCACTTTCAGGCGCAGGTCGTCGCGTAGTGTTCGTTCGTAGCCAACCACGTAGTGGCGCGATTTGGTTAAGTCCAGATTACGGTTAGGCTGAGTATACGGCGCATCAGGATTGAGACGAAAGGTAGCAAAATAATTTACCAGGGGATCAACTCGACTATGCACTCCAAATCCGGCACTCAGCGTTTGTCCGGGTGCGAATGCCCAACGCAGTCCAACTCTAGGTTCCAGGCTTTGGCTATCGTTCAGCCGAAAGTACATGTGATGTAATCCGGCATTAAACGTAAGAGCTTCAGTAGCCCGAAACTGCCATTGGGCGTACCCCTGCCATAATTGAGTGCTTCCATCACTGTCTACTTCCGTGAACGAAAGTGTATCGGCTACTCCTTCGGCTAATAAATCAAAGTTAAGATGACTGGCAATTACTCCCGTGCGAAGTGTATGTCGGGCACTAAATTTATGATTCAGCAAAAATGATCCTCGCAGAGAGGACTTACGGAACCGTTCTTCAAAGTTGTAATTAAAAGGGGGTTCATCATCTGAAAAAGCGTTGAGGGTTTGGGAGTAGGAAACGATGGATTCCAGATACGTTCGTTGACCGAAGAAATATACGTGCGATAAGCCAGCCGTACCCATGTTGTATCGGAACGACTCCTTTTCTTCCGGATCATCAATATCCTGTCGGCTTAAACCGCCCACGCCCCACAGTGAAAAGGAACCTGCCTTTCGGGTGGGCACATGAATTTTAAGGGCAGCATCTTGAAAGTTGGGGACTGCGTCGCCACTAACTTCTATACCTAATTGGCTTAGTACAGCTAAGGTAGAGTAACGGTAATTGATAAGATAGGATGCTCGGCTGTTTTTGCTGAAGGGACCCTCAGCAGCCATATCTACACCCAGAACACCCGCCTGAAAAGCGTACTCTCGTTTTTCGTTGTTGCCCTTACGCAGTTTAATATCAAATACTCCCGAAGAAGCATTCCCGTACTCTGCCGGAAAGGCTCCGGTATAAAAATCTGAATTATCCAGCATATTGACGCTCAACATACTGATACCGCCTCCCGAAGCCCCTTCTTCGCCAAAATGATTAGGGTTGGGTACTTCTACTCCTTCAACACGCCACAATAAGCCCCGAGGTGAGTTACCCCGAATAACAATATTATTGGATTGATCATCATTGGAAGCTACTCCGGCAAACGAAAGTGCCATTCGGGCGGGGTCGTTCACACTGGCAGCGTAGCGTTTGGTTTCTTCAACAGTAAACGAGCGGGCACTGATGTACGCCAAATCGTTACTAGGCTTACCCTTTTCCTGATCAGCGGCTGAAATTACAATCTCCTCCATCTGCACTAGCGACTCGGTAAGACGAATGGTCAGTACTACCTCCTTACCTGATCCAACTACTAATTCAGGAATTACGGCGTTCTCGTAGCCAATGCTAGTAACCAGTAAGGTGTGCCGTCCGATAGGTACGTCAGCAATCCGAAAGTTTCCATCAGCATCGGTGCTGCTCCCGAGTAGCGGATTAGAATTTTGCACAATAATATTGGCTCCGACTACTCCAGCCTGCGACTGTTGATCAATTACTTTCCCCCGAATGGTTTGGGTGAGTTCTTGGGCTACCAGCAGGTTAGCAGCTAATAACAGCGAGAGCGTTAAAACAGTTTTCTGTATGCGTGACTTTCTACGGTTTGTAGACTTTGATTTTGGATGTAGTTCTTCGTACTGACGCACAGAATCTTCCCACCCTCGGGCGTAGCTACGCTGTACAAGCCGAAGCAAATTCTGAACAGTATGTGTTCTTCTCATGGTGTCTTTCCGGATTTTAAAAACGAAGACCTACGTTAACTCCTGCCCACATTTGAACGTTGGTGCGACCATTATAAGTCCGGTCAAAAAAAGTGTAGGGGGCTAAATTACTACCAACTGTTCCATCGGAGTTCACCACTTCCGATACTAGCACATTAAACGTAGGGCCAGCAAATAGACCAAAATGCTCAGAGAACTGCTTGGCGAATCCTAACCGGAATGAGTTGAGTAAGTTTAGCTCCTGATTGTTATTAAAGATAGGATTATCACTATCGTTGACTTGCTGAGCAATTATATCTATGGATAAATCGACCGTAGGCGATAGAGCAGCGATATGTCCGACCCCGTAGCCAAGCCCATAGCGAAAATCAGCATCGGCAAACTGAGAACCGAATGAGAAAATATTGTAAAACTTCCGAACACCAATTTTATAAGCTATGTTAGCGTACATAGTTTCCCCACCCCACACTTCTAATGTCCGATAGCCATTCTTACGAACAATACTCAGTAGACCAATCGGTACTCCATCCACACTGTCGGCTACGTTAAATACACTGAGTTGTACTCCCTTCACATTACGAGCAACATTTATGAAGCCGCTCCCCTGAAAACCTTTAACATCGCCAGTAGTAATATTAACAAAACCGGCAAGCTGGGCTCCATCCAAGTAATGAGTGTAGTTTCCAAAGCCGGCGATTTGTGCTCCTTTCAGATTACTAGTAGCAATATTAGCAAATCCAGAGGCTTGCACAGCGTGAGCATTCTGCGTTATAATATTGCTAAACCCAGCTCCTTGTACGCCATCAGTATAGCCAGTAGACACATTTAAGAACCCTGCACCTTGTACACCTTCAATAGAGTCAAGGCTAGTGTTCAGAAAACCTGCAAATTGTCCACCTTCCAGCGTTCCACCGTTCAGGTTGAGAAAGCCTGCCGCCTGTACTCCACTTACTCTATTTTTTACCAAGTTGAAAAACCCCGCTGCCTGAACTCCGCTGACAAAATCGTTTTCTATATTCCCGAAACCCGAGGCTTCTACGCCATTCAGCCCGGCAGAGTAGCCAATGAGGACGTGAAACGATAGCCAGTTGACGTACTGCCCAGCGTTAATCCCGTTAGTACTCAGTGGATAAATGAATCCAATGTGCAGCGGTCTCGTCTCGTAAGATGACTCATCGGGTAGGTTATTGAAGATGGCGTAGTCCATTCCCTCCTGAATAGTTTCCGTGATTTTCTTAGCAACTTCTCCTTGTTCTTGTGCATTAGGTGGCTGAGTAGTAGATGATTCCGTTTCTTGTTCAGCGGGTGGTAGTTCGGCAACTTCTTCCTCTTTTAGAGTAACATCATTGTCGGGTAACGGTACTTTAGTGGCGAGTTCTGCCTCTTCTTTTTTGGCTACCATCTCTGGTATATTTTCACCGAGGTCATTAGTGTTTGAAGAATAACGATTCTCAGTATCATCACTCCGGGAACTGTCATTCTGGGAACCGTCGTTCTGGGAATCATTATTTTGGGAGCCACTGATCTGGGAGGTACGGTCGGGAAAATTATTATCTGTCTCGGACAGGTCATTTTCAGTAGTACTGTTTCCTGCTACCGCTATGTTTGTATCAGTTGAGGTAGTTGCATTGGGCGATTCCTCGGCTAGTATTTCTGCCTCAGAAGACTGGTTTGGAACTGAAGTTTTCTCTAGTTCTGGCTCAGGGTCGGGCTGCAGTGCTTTCCCAGGATCATTTTTTAGTACAATCTGATTATTTACCAATTGATACGATAAGGAAGTATCTTTTAGTATTGCATCTAACACCCCATGCAGGGGTGCGTTCTGTACACTCAGCGTGATGTTTGGTTCGGTAGGTAGCTCGTTGTTGAGGTAGGCGAATTTTAGATTATACTGATCCCGCAGATCGGTTAGTACCTCAACCAAAGTAGCGTCCTGGTAGGTAGCTGACACCCTGGTTTGCAGAAGATCGGGTTGAAGGAGATAGAAACTGCTAAGGCACAGCAATAGCACCCCTCCCAAAAGAGCGTATCGTGAAAAGGTCATGATTTCCTAGTTTAAATTTTTAAGATTTTACTGGCAACCCGGTCCACTCAGAATGTAATGATTGCCTTGTTGTTGGTACGACAAATCGCCAATGATTGACAAAGTAGTTAGCACGTCATCCAGGGAGGCGTCTTCAAACATAGCGGTGTAGCGGCAGTTAGCCAGAGCCGCATCCGCTAATTCTATGGTAATATCGTATTGCTCTTCCATCTGACGAGCAATTTGAGCCAAACTAATATTTTCAAAGCTTAGTACGTTATTCTGCCAGGCTCTAAAGTTAGTATCGCTAATTTCCTGCTTTTGAGCTGGCTCGGCGGTCTCAGTGAGTACAGCTTCCTCACCCGGCTCCAGAAAAACAGCATCATCCCGATTGGCAGGTGAGAAGGCCACTCTCCCACTTACTACCTGTACCGCTACTGGTTGTCCGGCATAAGCGTGCAGGTTAAAAGAAGTCCCGATCACCTCAGTCTTAGCGGGTCCACTAAAGATGGTAAACCGTCTTCCCTCAGCTTTCTTCACGTCAAAGAAGGCTTCTCCTTCCAGGTACACCGTGCGATTATCTACATTGAAGTTCTCGGCGTACCGCAAAGTGCTTGCACTGTTCAACCACACCTGACTGCTATCGGGTAACGTTAGCAGCAACTTTTCTCCTTCTGCGGTGGCAAACTGCTCCCACTCGGTTTCTGAGGCAACATTTCTCCACAAAAAACCAATCGTTATCAGCAATGCCAACGAGGCCGCAATTCCCAACCACCAAACCAGCTTACGCGATTTAGAACCAGATACCTCCGGAATCAACTTGGAGCCGTCTGGTTCAGGATCATCCAGTCTGTTTTGCTCTCGCCGGAACAAAAACCGTTGCCAGCCTTCTTCTACATCCGGCTCGTAGGTAATCTCCGTTTCTTTACTCCGTTGCCACATTTCTTTAGCCTGTTCAACGGTGGTCTGATTTTCAGGACGTTGCTGTTGCCATTCGGCCAGCCTTTTAGCCTCCTCTTCGGTTAATTCACCCGTAACCTGTTTGGCGACTAAGGTCCAAATATCGTCATTGGGTTCTCCCATATGTTGTGCTAACTATTACTAATACCGCTAAGCAGCCGGGTACCCTACCCCTTAGCAGAAGTTTTTTTAAACAGTGGATGGAAAATAGTCTTTTAGGTGCTCCCGAAGGATTTTCAGGGCTTTTCCCATATGCTTTTCTACCGCTTTTACTGAAATGCCAAGCGTATAGGCGATCTCGGCGTAGCTTTGGTCTTCGAAACGGCTTAAGTTAAATACGATTTTGCATTTGGGAGGCAAGGTTTCAATCGCGGCCTGAATCCGCTGCTCGGTTTCCTGGTAGGCAATAGCTTCGTCGGTACTATTGGCGCCCCAGCTATTTTCAACGTTATCTTCCAGCGAAGCGCTGGGCTTGGTCTTTTCCAGATAGTTGAGTGAGGTATTGATAGCCGCCCGATACAGATAAGACTTGATGGATTGTTGCTGATCCAGGTGATCCCGGCTACGCCAAACTTTCAGGAATACGTCTTGAACAATGTCTTCGGCGATGGCCGTACTATGTACCATTTTATACACTGTTTGACAAAGAGGAGCGTAATAAGCCCGGAAGTATTTTTCTATGAGTGGTTCTGGAGAAGCAGAAGTCGCCGATAATGAAGAAGAAGAGGGAGTAAATGCAACTGGATCGAGCTTGCTTCGGGTGAACCAGTGGTAAACGCGCCAGAGCAAATTATACCATGAAGGGCTAGCGGTGAGCATATCGTTAGGAGGTCGTTTGTCTAGCTATGTTACAAGTTATATGCCAGTAGTACTATCAGTGCGCTAAATATACTAAACGGTTTTTTAGTTGTACGACATCGGTCAAAACTGTTCGTATTCGGACATAAATTAATGTGTTCATGTACTCGTGTATTCACGTGTTCGGGTTTAGCTCTTTAACAAATACTTGAACACACTTTTAATCCCACCATGCTTCTCCATCTACCATGTAGCTTTTTACCAGATCTTCGTTTAGCTCGATGCCGAGGCCGGGGCGGTCGCTGAGTTGAAGGTAGCCATCTTTTACCATCTCTCTGTCGTAGCCCAGCACATCCTGATCACCGTTTACTCCTTTTCCCTCTCGGTTTTCGGGAGTGCTAGTAAATACCTCGTGGCCCAGAAATTCCCGTACCGAGGCCGCCAGATTAGCCGAGGCAATGGTAGCAATGGGTCCGGCCACGTTGTGGGTAGCTACGGGGATATAGTAGGTCTCGGCCAGATCCGCAATTTTCTTGGCTTCCAGTAGCCCACCGGCCATAGCCACGTCAATCTCGATCATATTCACTCCCTGGTTTACAATGAAGGGGCGGAAATCCTGTCGGCCGTAGAGATTTTCTCCGCAGAGAATGGGCACCGGCGATCGTTCCGTAAGCTTCACCCACTGTTCGTTGTAGCCAATGGGTAACGGGTCTTCCATCCACCAGGGGCGAATCGGTTCTACTGCCCGCGCCAACCGAAGGGCGCTATCAAAATCAAACTCCCAGTGGCAATGCACAGCAATGTCAAAATCCCAGCCTACGGCTTCCCGAAGGTTAGCGTAGCCTTCGGCATTGCGGTCTACTTCTATATTGGAGATGCGGCGGTTATCCAACTCATTCCAACGCTGATCGCGAATGATACCAACCTTGGCGGCGGTCCAACCCATGCTACGCACACGGCCGGCAAACTCAGCGCAGGAAGATTTGTCCAGTTTATCTTTCGGTCCCGAAGACAGATACGCCCGTACCTGATCGACGTGTGAGCCGCCACCCAAAATTTTATGCACCGGCTGCCCGGTAATCTTCCCGATGATGTCCCAGAGGGCAATCTCAACTCCGGTGATAGCGTGAGTAGCCATTCCGTGATTGCCACCGTAGTAGGAAGTTCGGGTACTCATTTTGAACACCAAATACTCCAGATCCAATGGGTCCTGCCCCATCAGAATTGGTTTACATACGTTTAGCACTACATCTTTGGCTCCCAAGCCGTTTTCGTCGTGATGACACTCGCCGATACCAACAATGCCCGCGTCGGTTTCGATTTTCACCAGCGGGCTTACCCGAAAGTTAATTTTAGTACGAACACACTTTACGTCAGTGATTTTCACTTTCTGCCGGTCGATAGCTGCCAGGGCATTAAAGTAAGGTAGGCAAGAAGCAGCCGGTAAGGTCAGGGCCGCATTCTTTAGAAACGTTCGACGGAGCATAGATTCTATTTTAGGTTGTAGCTGACTAAAGATAGTAATTGAACGGCGAATTACAGTGAAGTGAAACGGGAATGAACCAGAGCTCGAACAAAAAAAGCAGCTAGTAGGCTGCTTTTCTATGATCAAAACTGGGTTGCTAAATTATGACTTAGCTTTGCGACGGCCTCGCTTAGGCTTAGGCTCTTCTTTAATCTCCTCTTCTTCTACATCAGCCAGAATGCGTCCTGAGTACTCATCAAAGATTAGACGTTTGCGCTCTTTAATCTCAACAATGCGTTGAGGGGGAATAATAATGTTACAGCCTTCGGCAGCGCCTCGCACTACTTTCACTACCGCTAAGCCGTTAGAAAGGCTATTTCGTAGTTTTTCGTAGTAGTTCAGTAGTTTACGGTCTACGCTACCAATTTCCTCGGCTACTTTTCCTCGCTCGTCCAGCAGTTGCTTTTCTTCTTCTTCACTTTCGGCCACAATCTTCTCCAGCTCCTGCTGCTTGCTCTCCAAATCTTTTTGCCTTTGCTCAATCAGAGCTTTGGTGTCTTCCACCTGCTCTTTGGTCTGCTCAATTTTAGCGTAAGCCTCCTTAGTACGCTTCTCAGAAATCTGAATTTCCAGGTTTTGCAACTCCATCTCCTTGGTAATGGCATCGTACTCCCGGTTGTTGCGCACATTCATTTGCTGCTCTTCGTACTTCTTAATCAGGCCTTCGGCTTCTTTTATGGCAGCCTTGTTGTTCTCAATGTCCTGCTCTAGCTGCTCTACGTCACCTGCGTACTTATCGTGGCGGGTTTGGTAACCGGCAATTTCGTCTTCCAGATCACTCACTTCCTCGGGCAATGCTCCCCGAATTTTCTTAATCTCGTCTAATTCCAGGTCAATATTCTGTAGCTTCATAAGCATATCCAGCTTTTCGGCTACGGTTTTTTGCTGCGTGGTGGTGCTTTCCATACGTACTTTTAAGTGTAAAAAACGGGATTGGTGTTGGCTTTTGCCAAACGGATTGCAAAATTAACAAATTTTTGGCATAAAAAATCCCGAAGTAGCTCTTTTGTGTAAACCTCACTTTCGTAATGCCCAACGTCGGCCACCATAATCTGCCCGTCGGCATCAAAAAACTCATGATACTTAAAGTCAGCCGACACGTAGGCATCAGCCCTCTGCCGGATCGCGGATGACAGCAAAAAGCTACCCGCGCCCCCGCAAAGTGCCACCGTGCTGATGGGACGCTCAAGCAGAGCGGTGTGCCGGATGACCGACAAATTCATCTGCTGTTTGAGATGTTTCAGAAAATCAGAAGCCGACATAGCTTCGGGCAATTGCCCAATCATGCCGGAACCTACTTCCTGGTTCTCGTTCTCCAGGTTATGCAGATAATAGGCAACTTCCTCGTAAGGGTGAGCGGTTCGCAGTGCTCGCAAAACCTGATCAGTAAGATGATTCGGAAGAATTACTTCAATGCGCTGCTCCTCTACGCGCTCCAGTTTACCCGCCTCGCCAATGTGCGGATTGGCCTGTTCATTCGGCTCAAAAGTACCGGTGCCACTTATCTGAAAGCTGCAATTGTGGTAGTTGCCAATATTGCCCGCCCCGGCTTCGCTGAGTGCGTTTAGTACGGCTTCGGCATTTTCGTGAGGCACGAAGGTGGTAAGTTTTTGAAGGGTTTGAGATTTGGGAACCAGCACCCGAGTTTGCTCTAACCCAAGCTTTTCGGCAATCTTAGCGTTTACGCCGTTATACACATTATCCAGATTGGTATGGATGGCGTAGATGGCAATGTCATTCTTAATCGCCTTGATGAGGGTGCGCTCCACGTAGTTTCGTCCCGTCAGGCTTTTCAGTCCCCGGAAGACGATAGGGTGATGGGCGACGATTAGGTTACAACTCTGCTCAATAGCTTCGTCTACCACGCTTTCAATCGCATCTAAGCTAACCAGTATGCCCCGCACTTCAGCCTGCGGATCACCAGTGATCAACCCAGCGTTATCGTAGGATTCCTGATAAGCGCGGGGCGCAATGGTTTCTAGGTATTGGGTTACGTCGCGTATTTGGGTCATGGTGCGTGAATGGAAATAAAACGAAGATACAAAAAGTTGCTCAATGAGAAGTGCCAGCCTTTCCATTCGCAGAAACTGAACCTTGCTAATCTACCTTAGGTTTTTATGATAAATAAATAACGATGAAGGCAAAAGACCCCAATTACAACCTCGTAATAGAAGAACTAGAGCAGGTTCCAGTAGAATACTTACCCTCATTACTCAAAATGATGCAGGCTTTTAGGGAAGTGGTTACTTTGGCTCCTGCTGAAGACACTTTCCGTCAGGGTTGGGAAGAAGCCACATCTGGCGAAACTATCCCTATCACTGAACTTTGGAACGAAGATAATGTCTGAAGTAACGGTATCTTTCACCCCTGAATTTAGGCGAAATATCCGGCGCTTGGCTAGAAAATACCGCAATATTAGAGCTGATATTCAACCAGTTATTACAGAACTAACTCAAGGGGGAACACCGGGTAACCAGATTCAAGGGACTGGTTATACAGTTTTTAAAGTCAGGGTGAAAAACAGTGATGCTCAACGAGGAAAAAGTGGCGGATACCGCATTATTTACTACCTACAAACTTCATCAGATGTCATTCTGATAACGATCTATTCCAAAACTGAGCAAGGGGATATTTCTGCCGAACAGATACGAAGAATAATCAGTGGACAATGATTTTTAAGTAAGTAGTTACGTCGCGGACTTGAATCGTGAACATGATATTTTAATCATCCCAAAAAGTATTGTATTCTCAAAATATCATCCTGCTAATATCGGGATCTCTACTAGAATATCTTACAATATATTGATCTCCTACTTCAGGTTTTACTTCATCATCATACCAGGATGAACCAGTGTATTTTTCATCACTCACAAAAAACTCGTAATCTACCATCTTATTTCCTCTACCACCTCTAGAAAAACCTATAACCTCCCCAGTTGTATATGAACTGTACTTATACAGATGATAGTGTACATAAATTGTTTTTCCAAAAACATACACCAGCAGTATGATTCCTATTCCATATGTTATATAGCGAACAATCCTGTTTTTCTTTTGCCTTTGCCCTTTACCAAAATGATTATTCATATTATGCTTTATCAGATAAGGTCATGTGTGCCTCAAGACTCCATAATTAGGTCAAAGTTGATTATCCAGCCAGCGTTCGTTTACTTCGTGTAAAGTTAGTAGTTCTTACAAAATGGGTATTCTAATCGATAACATAGTTAATCAACTAAAGGATGTTCAGGATAGTAAAAACTGGATGGGGGCGAATTTCAGCCAGAAGCTCGACACAATCATCGAAAATGAGGCTTTCCTACGCCCCATTCCTAACCTACATAGCGTGGCAGAAATCATTTCTCACCTTACGATCTGGCGAGAGGAGACTATCTTAAAGATTGAAACAGGCAAAGGGAATCTCACTGATGACAGTGAAGAAAATTGGCTAACGAACGATAAGCTCAAAGAAATTGGGTGGAATGAGATAAAAGCCAGATACCAAGATAGTCTGTCAAGAATGATTAAGCTACTCCAACCAAAAGATGACAGCTTTTTGAACGAGAAATATTACGATACTGATTTTAAAGGTTATTATCCTTATCAGTTTGTAATTCACGGAATGCTACACCACGATATTTACCACTTAGGTCAGCTCGGAATTATTATAAAGTTTCTCAAAGAATTCAAAACTCAGCAGTGAAATGGTCTTTTGGCAAATTCCCGCAAATCATCCCTACTCACTGTAAAACATTTGATACTATTACTAGTACTTTTACCACGCAGAGTTTTTTGATCCCTAACTCGAATCTATTTCTTCACTCAACGTTACAATTCCTCTTTAATTAGCTTCCGCAGTAGCACTATGTTTATGAAAACCCCGATAAGTATCAGGAGGAGATACATAGGATTAGATAAAATATACCTCCACTGATCGTCGAAATTCCCGTCTTGATCTCCAGTATCGGCCAGTAGGATGGCCGCATAGTTTACTTGTTGAGCTTCTTCGTAGTCGCCAACTTTTGCGGATTCTACGCTCATATTCTCGCCACCAAGGCCAGAAGTACTTCCATTTTCAGCTAGCCAGTAACATCCTGCTACCAATAACACAATTCCTAACCAACGAACCACTGCTTTCATCTCCATAGTTGTTAAGACTTAATGATAGTTGAATTTACGCGAGTAAAGGAATAAGGCACGCTAATCTGATGACAGCTACGACCCGCTAGTCATAATTGATAAAACAACCAGCATTCCTTTACTTCGCGTAAAATTACGCAACGAAACTACTCTTTGATAAATTCCCAAAAGTCATCTCCCCCCAGCTTAAGTCAGTTGATACTCTGGCCGCTCGCTGCATTATACGACAGCATCACTCGTTTCCGTAATCATCTGTACAATACTGGATACCAAAAAACACTGGACTTCACGCCCTTCATCATCAGCGTGGGTAACCTCAGCGTAGGCGGTACCGGGAAGTCTCCGATGATTGAGTATCTGAGTGACTTGTTGCTGAAAGAGAACTACTCCGTGGCAATATTGAGCCGGGGCTATGGGCGAAAGACCAAGGGAGTACGATTGGCCACCGACGAAGATACGGCCGAGACATTGGGCGACGAGCCTTACCAGTTTTATAGGAAATACCACAGCCGATCAGTACCAGTAGTAGTGGCGGAGGAGCGGGTGTTGGGCGTACCCGAAATTATACATCACCACCCCGAAACGCAGGTTATTCTACTGGACGATGCCTACCAGCACCGGGCTATTGCCCGTAACCTAAACCTACTGCTCACTTCCTTTGACCGTCCGTTCTATCGAGACTGGATACTACCCGCAGGGCGACTGCGGGAATCACGTTCGGGAGCTAAGCGAGCCGATGTAGTGATCGTTACCAAATGTCCTGAAAACCTGTCTGAATCGCAGCGCGAGCAGATAACGCATAATGTTAAAATGTATACCCAGGAAGGTACACCCGTATTCTTTAGTAGCATCCACTACGGCGAACCTAAACCTGTATTCAGTACCACAGAATTAAGCGAAAAGGTGATCGCTTTTTCGGGCATTGCCCGCCCTAAACTATTTCAAGACTATGTACGTCAACATTTTCTTACCCAGGAATGTATTACTTTTGCCGATCATCACCGTTATACGGAGAAAGATAGTAAACAACTAAGCAAAGGAGCCCAGCAAGAAACGGGCAATATTTCTTTTATTACGACCGAAAAGGATATGGTTAAGTTGATTGACGATCCGGCTGAATGGCAAGCCCTTCCGATTTTTTATCTTCCTATTGAAACCCGATTTTTGCCCGATGATACTGAGTTTAGCTTGTGGATAGCTCAGCAATTGTCAGAATCTACGTCAGTCTGAACCTATGCCGAAGCAGCTGTTACTCGTATTTTTCTGGGGATGCCTAATGGTGCTTATCAGCGTGGCCGACGTGCTGGCTCAGCGGCCGGGCCGAGTGCAGATTCCAACTGATACTACCACCCAGAGTACGGAAGATACCGTGAAGTACGGCCCCGAAACTTCTCGCTACATTTATCAATCTGATGTACAGAATAACCGAATTCGGTACCAGACGGTAGACACACTACTCACCGGAGTACATAAGTACAGCCGAGTAGAGAACTTTCTGAATTACCAACAGTACTTAGGTGTCATCGGCATGGCCAGCCGTCCCATTTATCCTACTATTCCGAAGGTGATTGGTACCGATATTGGCCTGGATGCCTACGATATTTACGTAACTGAACCAGAAGAAATCCGCTACTACGATACCAAGTCGCCCTTCACCCAGATGTTTATTACGTTTGGTGGTCGGGGACGAGACGTGGTAGATGTTACCTTCTCGCGCAACATTGGACCTAACCTAAACTTTGGGCTTAATGTGCGTACCATGAGCATTGATAAACAACTGGGAGCTACCCGCCGCCAGGGCGATAAGGTAGTTAGGTCGAGTTACATTAATGCTTTTGCCCACTACCGTAGTGAGGATAAACGCTACCAGCTAATGGCGAATGCTACTCGTTTCGGACATACGGTGTTTGAGTCGGGGGGCATTGTAGAAGATACTACGTTTGATAGCGGGTTAGATGAATTCTTCCGGTACCGCAATGCCCAGATATGGCTGCGCGAATTTGAAGCGAACGAGTACCGGTTCAACTACCACCTGTATCATCAGTTTGAGCTAAGTACATTGCTGCAAATCTATCATCAGTTTACCCGTCGGCACCAGAACAACTATTTTTCGTTTCCCCTCAGCAGTCAGCTATCAGATAATGGGTATTTCAAACGTATTTTGCTGGATAGCACCAATACGGCCGACCGGGTGAAATATGATGTCTGGGATAATGAGATAGGACTGAAGGGTACGCTAGGAAATTTGTTTTACCAGGTTCATTACCGTATCCGCCGCCCTACGGTTAACTACAATCATTACGATCTGGATAGTGTCCGGGTGCTGCCGGTGTACGATACCAGCCAGGTAGCCCACACGGGCGTTACGGAACTCTACGCCGGTTTTGATCTGCGTTTTGACTTAGGCGAAAATACCTTTTTGGGAGGTGGAGTAGATTATCTCAACACGCAGAGCTATCAGCTTGAAGCAGAGTTTATCAACCCTATTCTGAAGGCTAAGGCCGTTCGGGCGCGGGTGCTGCCAACCTACACTAACCGGCAGTATATCGGTAACCAAAAATACAGGAAGAATGAATTTGAGCCGACGGCCATTGATCAGCTATCAGGATCGATAGAATACCAGTTCCCGACGATCTACCTCCGCCCGTTTGCATCCATTACTAACATTAATCAGCCCATTTACTACCGGCGCGATATAGTGGTTGACAGTCGGCAGGCATTTCCTGAGCAGGCCAGTGGGGCGGTACAGCTTCTTTCGCCTGGGGTAGAGGCGCGCATTGATTTTCTGAAAAAGCTCCATTTGCAGAGTCAGGTCATTTATACGCTAACTAGTGGCCGGGCGGCCGATGTGTACCCCGTACCGGAGTTAACGGCTTTTGCTCGCCTCTACTACGAGAATATTTTCCTGGACGGAAAGATTGTACTGCAAATTGGTACCGATATTCACTACACCAGTTCGTATCGGGGCTACGATTATGACATAGCCACCCAGCAGTTTTTCTTACAACCCAATGGTCTGGATAATACTGGCCTTATCGGAAATTTTCCGTTACCGCTGCCTAATGGACAGAGTTTCCCAATTGCCGATCTATTTGTTAACCTGAAAGTACGTACCGCCCGCATATTCCTGCGAATTCCGCAGATCAACCAGGGGTTTCTTGAGGATGGGTACTTCACCACGCCTTTTTATACCGGGCAACCCCTGGTACTGGACTTGGGTATCAACTGGCAGTTCTTTGATTAGCCAAATTATTATTTTTTCTTATAGTGTACTACCACTGACGATACGCAATTTCAAAATCAAATTAGTATTAGAGGGGCCCAAGGAATAGTAGTAGATAAGTAGGTCTAGCCTACTTTTTGTTCCAGAATCTGCAACCGCCGCTCACACTCATCCATCCGCCGGAATTCATCGCGGATCGCTTTTAGCTCAGTAATGATTAATTTATAGTTATGCTCTGCATTTTCGGTACTTTGGTTGAACGCAACTTTAATGGCCTTCATTCGATTTCACTACCCCGGTCAGTGATTCCAGATTACCAACTATTGTCTTCTGATTCTTTGATAAGTCTGCTAATAGATCAGTCTGAAGTCTAAGTGCTTCTGATGATAACCTTCCTGTTCGTTATCGAACAGCTTCTGAACGGAACCGAACAGTATCCTTCTGTTATTTGCCTCATTCCTCTGGTTTTATCGCCTTGGCACCGTCATTGTCACTACAAAATAGACAAAGGTGAAACAAATGAGTCAACGCAATCATCTGGGTGAATTTGAAGAAATCGTTCTGCTAACCGTAGGTATTCTCTACGACGATGCCTACGGCTTAGCCATTACCGATGAAATTGAGCAGCGCACTAACCGCAAGGTTACGCTTAGCTCGGTACATAAAACCCTGATGCGCCTGGAGCAAAAGGGTTATCTGTACTCGCATATGGGCGGAGCTACCGAAGAGCGAGGAGGCCGTAAAAAGCGATTGTTTACGATTACCAATTCGGGGAAAGATGCTCTGCGGGAGGCTAAGCAACTCCGTAATGCCCTGTGGCAAGCAGTCCCTCGAGTTGTTTGGGAGAGAGGCAATATTTAAGGAATGGGTGACAAATCATCATACCACCCTCATCCCCCTAGTTGGGCTACCAACTTCCTCCGCTGGTACTGTCGCTCTGAGTTAGTAGACGAAGTAGAAGGGGATTTGTATGAGCTTTTTCAGCGACGAGTGGAAGCGAAAGGGTTGCGACGGGCGAGGTTGCTCTACTGGCTCAATGTGCTAATGTTTTTTCACCCTGACTATATCCGAAGACGAAAAGAATTTTACTCTCCAAATTATTTAGCTATGCTACGACATACTATTTTGCTAACGTTCCGTAGTTTCCAACGCTACAAAAGCACTTTTTTTATCAATCTAGTAGGCTTATCGTCCGGCTTAGCCTGTACCTTACTGATCTACTTATGGGTAACCGATGAGCTAGCGATGGACAAATTCCACGAGCGTGATGCCCAACTCTATCAGGTAATGCAGCACCGAGTACAAGGTGGTGAACTAGTCACCTCCACCTGGGTACCCGGCCTTACGGCGCAAACGTTAGTAGAGGAAATGCCTGAAGTGGAGTACGCTGCGCCTGGGTTTGGTCTCGATCAATACACGCTTTCATTAGGTGATAAAGACGTTAAAGCAGTGGGGCAGTACGTGGGGGTAGATTTTTTCAAGCTGTTTTCTTTTCCACTTCAGCAAGGTGATTCCAGTCAGGTGCTCGCCGATAAAAGCGCCATCGTGATATCCGAAACTTTAGCTCTGAATTTATTTGGTACTACGGAGAATGTGGTGGGCAAAACAATAGAGTGGCAACACGAAGAAGAATACCAGATCACGGGTATTTTTGCCGATCCTCCTCGCAATTCCTCCATGCAGTTTGACTTCGTACTATCATTTAAAATATTTCTGGATGAAAACGGATGGGCCACACGTTGGGCTACCTCCTGGCCAGAGACTTACGTACTTCTTAAGCCGGGAGCTGATGTACATGCACTAAATGAAAAGATCGCCGATCTTATCACTCGGAAAACTAACGATGAAGTGGCTCACCGTACTTTATTCGTTACCCCCTACTCAAAAAATTACCTGTACGGTAATTACGAAAATGGCCAACAGGCCGGAGGTAGAATTGATTATGTGCGGCTGTTCTCAGTGATTGCTGTTTTCATTTTACTTATCGCCTGCATTAACTTCATGAATTTATCGACTGCGAGAGCCTCCCGAAGATTGAAGGAAGTAGGAGTCAAAAAAGCGATTGGAGCCAGGCGTTCCGCTTTGGCATTTCAATATCTGGGGGAGTCTACGTTGATGGCAATGCTTTCGTTAGCAGTGGCGGTTCTACTCGTCCAACTGCTTCTTCCTCAGTTTAACGAAATCACGGGTAAGCAGCTTTATCTCCCCACTAACGCATCGCTGGCTATCTCGTTTCTGGCTGTCACCTTGTTTACTGGTTTGATGGCCGGGAGCTATCCGGCATTGTATCTGTCTGGGTTTAATCCGGCGAAGGTGCTGAAGGGAGCACTAAATACATCAGTGGGGGAACTGTGGACTCGCAAAGGACTCGTGGTATTACAGTTTACTTTATCTATCATCCTAATCGTCTCCGTATTTGTTGTGTACAAACAGATTGAATTTGTACAGAATAAAAATCTAGGATACGATAAGGATAATATCCTTTACTTCGACCGGGTAGACTGGGAGGAGGGTAATCTAGAAACCTTTTTGGCTGAAGCCAGAAAAATACCAGGTATACTTAGTGCATCTAGTATGGGGCACGACATGACCGGACATATTGCGGCTACCTATGGGGTAGAGTGGCCCGGTAAAGATCCGGATGATAGAACTGAGTTTGAGATGATGCCCGTCAGCTATGACATGCTCGAGCTACTAGGGGTAGAGATGAAAGAGGGGCGGACATTTTCTAGAGCGTTTAGCACCGATAGTGCTAAGATTATTTTTAACGAAGCGGCCATTGAACACATAGGATTTACTGATCCAATCGGTAAAACTGTCGTGTGGGGGAATGAAACGCTGGAGATTCTTGGGGTAGTCAAAGATTTTCATTTTGAGTCGTTGCACGAACAAGTCAAGCCTATGATGTTTTGGTTATCACCACAAAGAACCTGGTCGGTTGCAGTTAAAATCAACGCTGGTGAAGAACCCGAGACAATTGCTCAGCTTCAATCGCTGTTTCAGACTTTCTACCCCGGTTTTCCTTTCGATTACAAATTTCTGGACCAAGAGTATCAATCCATGTACGCGGCTGAGCAGCGGGTTTCTACCCTATCCAAGTACTTCGCGGGCATTGCTGTCATTATTTCCTGCCTGGGCTTGTTTGGTTTAGCTGCCTTTACGGCCGAGCGGCGCCTCAAGGAGATTGGTATTCGTAAGGTGCTAGGTTCTGGCAACTGGAACATTGTTTACCTTTTGTCGGGCGACTTTACCAAAATGGTACTGATGGCTATACTCATTGCTTTACCCATTAGCTATTTTATGGCTCAACGTTGGTTAGAAGGTTTTGCTTATCAGACAACTATTCCCTGGTGGATATTTGTACTGGCTGGTTTATTAGCCTTACTGATTGCTTGGTTTACGGTGGGTCTACAAACCGTAAAAGCCGCCCGGGTTAATCCGACCGTCTGCTTGAAGGATGAGTAACAAGTGCAACCAACACGGTAAGTCACCACCTCAGTGGGCTACTCGTTTCTTGCGCTGGTACTGCCGACCGGAACTGCTGGACGAAGTAGAAGGAGATCTGTACGAACTCTTTCAGCGACGGGTAGCAACGAAAGGGCTACAAAAAGCAAGGCGACGCTACTGGATCAATGTATTGATGTTTTTTCAACCAGCTTATATCCGAAAACGAAAACGATACTCCACTAATCATACGGCCATGTTACGACACAACTTTTTAATTAGCTTCAGAAATTTTCAACGTCACCGAAGTACGTTTTTCATTAATCTAGTCGGCCTTTCCTCAGGCTTGGCTTGTGCGCTACTTATCTTCATGTGGGTGACCGATGAACTTAGCATCGACAAGTTTCATGAAAAAGACGCTCAGCTCTTTCAACTACTGGAGCAAGGCAAAAATTCAGAAGGAATATGGGTGGGTGAGTATACTTCAGGGTTGATGGCTGAGACTCTCATTGAAGAAATACCTGAGGTAGAACATGCTGTGGCCACTCGCCTCCGGGAGGAAGGGGTTACACTCTCAATAGATAATAAATACATTCGGGCTTCGGCACTATTTGCTAGTGAAGACTTCTTTAACGTATTCTCTTTTGACTTAACACAGGGCAGCCGGGATCAGGTACTGGCCGACAAAAATTCCATTGCGATTTCGGAAGAACTGGCGATGAATTTATTTAATACAACTGAAAATATCATTGGTAAGACTGTCAACTTTCAGGATGACCAGCCGTTCCGGGTTGCCGGAGTGTTTGCTAATGTACCGACTAATTCTTCTCTCCAATTTGACTTTGTCTTATCGTTTGAGAAATTCAAAGAAATTGAGCCTAATACACTAGACTGGAACTTCAACACCACGAAAGTGTATGCAGTACTGCAAGAGACAGCGAGCGTTCAAGAATTTAGGAGCAAAATTGCTGGTCTTTTAAAAGAAAAGCGCAATAATTCTAACAGCACCTTATTGGCTCGTCCTTTTTCGGATGGTTATCTGTACGGCAACTATGAAAACGGAAAGCAAATTAGAGGGCGAATAGAATATGTACGTCTGTTTTCTATCATCGCCATTTTTATCCTTCTAATTGCCTGCATTAACTTCATGAACCTGGCCACGGCCAAAGCTTCGCGAAGATTGAAGGAGGTTGGGGTAAAAAAAGCCATCGGTGCTAAGCGGAAAACACTGATATTTCAATACTTGAGTGAGTCACTGTTGATGGCTTCAGCATCTTTACTGATTGCCATACTGCTGGTCTTACTATTTCTTCCCCAGTTTAATGAGATTACCGGAAAGCAGCTTAACCTTAACTTAGACGTTGCTCTAGTCGGAACAATCGTAGGCATTGTCCTATTTACAGGGCTAATAGCTGGTAGCTACCCTGCCTTTTACTTATCAGGGCTGGATTCAGTGACCATGATGCGGGGACACACGTTAGGTATACTTCGCAACGCCACAAAAGGAAAGTGGGCCAGAAGAAGCCTAGTCATATTTCAGTTTGCTCTATCCGTGCTGCTCATTGTATCGGTAGTGGTCGTGTATCAACAGATAGATTTTGTGCAGACAAAAAACCTGGGGTACGAAAAAGATAACGTTCTCTACTTTGATATAGAAGGACGGGTAGGAGAACAATTGGAAACATTTCTTTCCGAACTAAGAAGTGTGCCTGGAGTGGTGAATGCCGCTAGTATCGGACAGAGTATTGTCGATGGCAGCAATAGTTTTTCTATTGACAACTGGCCAGGAAAACCAGAAGGCGTTGATTTTCCTAGCTTCGAGATGCGTCCGGTTACCTATGACTTACTGGAAACATTAGGCGTCGAGATAGCTACCGGGCGGACTTTTTCCTCGGAATTCAGTTCGGAAGGCTCAAAAATCATCTTTAATCAAGCGGCTGTTGATATGATGGGGTTGAGTGATCCTATCGGAGAAATTATCAGAATTGGTCAAACCGAACTAGAGATTATTGGAGTGGCCAAGAATTTTCATTTTAGATCATTACATGAAGAAGTTAGCCCGCTATTTTTTGTCTTGCGGCCATCATGGACTCATCAAGTAGTAGCTAAGATTGAGGCCGGAAGGGAGCGGGAGGCTATTGACAATCTTCAGGAATTTTACCAAGCCTATAATCCTGGATACTCGTTTAGTTACCAATTTTTGGATACGGATTATCAAGCGCTCTATGCTGCCGAGCAGCGTGTCTCTAAATTATCTAAATACTTTGCCGGTATTGCCATTATCATTTCATGTTTAGGCTTATTTGGTTTAGCCACTTTTACAGCCGAAAGGCGACTGAAAGAGATTGGAATTCGCAAAGCATTAGGGGCTAGCAATTTTCGTATTGTTCGCCTCCTATCCGCTGAGTTTACCCAGATGGTACTGATGGCTATCCTCATAGCCTTACCCATCAGTTATTTCATCGCTCAGCAATGGCTCAATGATTTTGCCTTTAGCATTGATTTACGGTGGTGGTACTTCGCTGGTGCTGGATTAATTGCGTTACTCACTGCTTGGTTTACCGTAGGCTTCCAGACTATTAAAGCCGCGAGAGTGAATCCAGTACAATGCCTGAGAGACGAGTAATAAGTACGGAATTAATATTTAAAACTATGAAACACCTAGCCCTCATTTTAACGTTGATCATCACCATCCCATGTGTTGTGTGGGCGCAGGCTGATGCGAACAAATTAAGTATATACGTAGATATCGCCCACGGACAAAGGTTCTGGAATAATCCCGCCAATATGGTGAAAGGTGCCGGAGAAGACGCAGCAAGAGCACAGTACCTGACTAACCAGCTAAGCGAAACTGCTTCTTCACTAGATGCATCCACCGACAATCTAAAATCAGAAATAAGCGCTGACGTACTAGCTAATTGCGACTTACTATTCATTCACTCTCC
>CAKZYJ010000258.1 GCA_937884755.1 uncultured Flammeovirgaceae bacterium | reverse complement strand
GGGATGCTGGCTAACCTGGATGAAAACTTGGGAAAGCTACTAACCTATTTAGATGAAAATGATCTGGCGGAAAATACTTTGTTAGTTTTCATGACGGATAATGGAACTAGCGACGGAGTTGGTAGCCGCAGTGGAAATGAAATTGGCTATAACGCTGGAATGCGAGGAAAGAAAGGAAGCATGTACGAAGGTGGTCATCGAGTGCCTTTTTTCCTTCGGTGGCCCGGTGGTAGCATCCCAGCTAATCATGATGTGACGGCGTTAACCGCTCACGTAGATGTATTTCCCACATTGGTTGGTTTGCTAAGTTTAGAATCTTCGTCAGACATCAATTTCGATGGTACTAGCCTTAAGAGTTTAATCTACGATGGCGACACTAGCAAAACCGCTTCCCGAGTGCTCATTACGGATTCACAGCGACTGGAATATCCCGAAAAATGGCGACAATCCTCCACCATGCAGGGGCAATGGCGACTCATTAACGGCGAAGAACTATACCATCTGGAAGATGATCCGGGTCAGCAAAATGATGTGGCTGATCGTTTTCCTGAGAAAAAAGAAGAACTTAGAATCGCCTACGAAGATTGGTGGCAAGACATTCAGCCTTCGTTTGATGCAACACCCTTGATCACAGTTTGTCCTCCTCAGTCGCCAGTTACCACTTTGTATACCCACGATATGCATATGGCGGAAGGCTACAATAGCGTAGCTTGGAACCAGAAGCTAATCCGGGAAGGTATGAAAAGTGAAGGTTGGTGGGCAGTAGAATTTCCTCAAAGTGGTATTTATCGGTTTTCACTATTCCGCTGGCCCACTGAATTGAAAGCAAAGTATAATGAAAGTGTGGTGGCGCGTCCGGCCGTGTCAGGCACTACGGTTAATGAGTTACCTGCTGGAGCTGCACTAAATATCAATCAGGCATCTTTATCTATTGGTAATCATGAAGAAATAATTGATCTTACTGATCACCAAGGTTTGGTCACTTTTTCTGTGCCAGTAGACGCTGGAGAGCACGAATTATGGGCCACCTTTCAAAATGAAGCCGGCGAATCATTTTCCGCTTACTACGTGCAAGTAGCAATGGTAGACTGAAAGAAATATCCCTTAAAGTAAAAGCTGACCCTTGAATAAATCACTTATACTATCGGTCTTATTAGTTCTCGCTGTTTTAATAATACAGGTTAATCTTTACGCTCAGTATCCGCCTGGTTATACCGAGACAAATCGCCAAAAGATTAATATTAATCAAGGTTGGAAATTTAGCTTGGGCGAGCAAAACGGTGAGATTAATACGGAGGGCTTTGATGATTCAGGCTGGGAGCAGATTAATGTACCCCACACCTTTGAGTTAGCTTCGCTGGACTTGAACGGCAGTCAGGACGATCCTTATCAAAAGACCTTTCAACGGGATATTGGCTGGTACCGCAAAAAGTTAAATATCGCGACTCTACCGGATCAGAAAGTGTTTTTGGAATTTGAAGGCGCACATCAAGTAACTACGCTCTGGATCAACGGCGAATATGTAGGCGAACATAGCGTTGGTGGTTACACCCCTTTCCATTTTGATATTACTGCCTTCGTACAGCCTGGTGAAAATACAATTGCACTCAAAGTAGATAATACCCTAAACCCTGAGATTCCACCTGAAGGCGATCAGTACGATTATATAAAGTTCAGTGGGCTGTACCGGGATATTTATCTAGTCACAACCGACGAATTATACATTCCCTTTGCCTGGGAGGAAAAGGAAAGCGGAGTGTTTATCACCACTCCCACGGTCACTCCCGAAAATGCTACCATCCACGTTCGCACTACCGTTCGGAATGCATCCGATGAGCAGAAAGACTGTAAGTTACTCACTCGCATTATTGATAAGCAAGGGCGGGTAGTAGCTCGTATGGAATCTTCTCAGAATATTTCTGCACAATCTTCCTATTCATTCTCTCAGGTAACAGGTATCTCCGAAAACGTGCATCTCTGGTCACCTGACCACCCTTATTTGTACCGAGTAAATACGTTGGTAATGAATGGTGATGAGGCGGTAGACCAGGTAGAAAACCCGTTAGGAATCCGAAAGATAGAATTGATTGATGGGGAGGGATTAAGGCTGAACGGAGAGCCTTTGGAGCTGATCGGGGCCAATCGTCATCAGGCTTTTCCGTTTGTGGGCGATGCCGTACCTAATTCTTTGCATTGGAAGGATGCCTACCAGTTTAAGCAAGCCGGTTTTAACGTGGTTCGTTTGGCGCACTATCCTCACGACGATAGTTTTCTAGAAGCCTGCGACGAATTAGGAATATTAGTATACGAAGAACCACCCACCTGGATTGGCATTGGTAATGAAGCTTGGTTTGATAGACTGGAGGAAGCTACTCGCCGCATGATCCGCAATCACCGTAACCATCCTAGTATATTTACCTGGGGTGCCGCTATCAACCATCGGGGACCAGTAGAACGACTGCACTACGCTGCTAAAGAAGAAGATCCAACTCGGCCGACTTCTTCCAACGGTAGTCCCTGGACGGGACCGCGAAGCTCGGGAATATGTGATCTTTACGCTCCCATGGATTATCAGGATATGCCCATTACCGATCGTGAACTATCGTTTTTATGCGAGCACGGTAGCTCGGCGAACGCCATCCGTAACCAAGTAGAAGTTTCCCGTTCTAAAGCCTCTCCTAACCGTATCGGTGTGGCAGTGTGGACGGCGCACGATTATCAAACCTTTAAGCCTCGGGCTCTTTTTGCTGATCGGCGAATATTCTCTTTTTACCGGGTTCCCAATCCGGTTTATTACTGGTATCAATCTGAACTGCTACCCGAACCGATGGTCTACATTGCCGACTTCCGGGCATCCTCCTCGTCTAGGGAAGTCGTGGTATTCAGTAACTGTCAAGAAGTTGAATTGTATAATAATGGAGAATTAGTAGCGCGCCAAGCTCCTGATCGCGATCCTGAACGACTGCACGTTGATCATCCGTCCTTCAGTTTCACTTTGCCTTCGGAGAAAGGTGGCTTAGAAGCAAAAGGCTTTATAAACGGTCAAGAAGTCGCTTCCTACGAGCGTAATCAAATGTCAAAGCCTACTCAAATTAAAGTAGTAATTGAAGAAGACGATCGACCTTTGGCTTCTAGCGGCTGTTACAGGAATATGGTACGAGCCTATCTGCTAGACGAGCGTGGCAATACCGTTTTGTCCGACACTTCAGAAGTGCGATTTACCGTAGACGGGCCGGGTACGATTATAGGCGATGCTTCAGTAGACGCTAATCCTAATCCGGCTTATTATGGGGTAGCTTCGGCATTGCTTAAATCTGGAAGTACCGCCGGAAAAATCACGGTCACTGCTCAAGTGAAAGGACTGAAGAAAGGAAGTGCCAGCATTACTACTATTGCCTACGAAGCTAACCGAACGCTAGCTGAAGCTCAGCCCATTTACGATTTGAGAGAAGTAAAACTGGATATGGGTAATGACCAGCAACAACTTCAGTTTGACTGGATAGCCTGGAACGGTAATGATGGTGGAGAAAGCACAATGCAGCTCGAAGCGTGGCCGGAAGCCACCGTAAAGCTTAGCGGAGAAGGAAGTAAAGTAATATGGACTGACGCTTGGGGTATGTCATCTGAAAAAGCCTATTTGGCCATGGACGGGGCAAACGTAGAAAAGGGTGGCAAGCTTACTCTGACGTTTCAGAACCTTCCGGCGGGTAATTATCAGTGTCGGCTCTACCTTCATAATATCGGTATTGAAGAAAATACGTCTGAAGCCGAAATCAAAGTCAGTTTGGGCAATAATGAAGTAGTAGCTGAAGGAATCAGACCCACTACTGGGCAGTACCTTGACCAAAAGCAACCTACTTCTACTGCTGTAAATTTTAGTATTGATGAGGATAATCCAGCCTCACTAACAATAGAGGAGGTCTCGGGAACAGAATCGTTGGTAATCAACGGATTAGAGTTACAGGAACTTCCTTAGAAAAAGGATTATGCCAACCATATTTTTCCACTTATTCTTGCAAAACGCTAATTTAGTACTATGATTCTACTACTCAACCTAAATCAGAAAGCTACTCTAAGCTACTGGCTACTATTTGCTTTTATTTTTTCATCTGCCTGTCAGGGCACTCAAGAAAGTGCTACCGAAAGCCAAATGGCTAGTCAACCCAATATCATCTTTATCATGTCTGACGATCATACTACCCAAGCGTTTGGTACCTACGGTAGTCGGTTGGCGGCGTTAAATCCTACTCCAGTGTTGGATGAACTGGCTGCGGAGGGAATGGTATTTGACCAAGCCTTTTGTCATAATTCTATCTGTACTCCTAGTCGAGCGAACATTATTACTGGGCAATACAGCCAGACAAACGGAGTGCTCGACTTGGATGGTGTACTACCTATTGAGAAGCAGTATTTACCAATTGAGATGAAGGAGCTGGGGTATCAGACCGCTATTATTGGTAAATGGCACTTAAAAGAAGAGCCAGCTAATTTTGATCATTATGAAGTGCTACCCGGTCAGGGAAAGTACTTTGATCCCGAATTCCGAAAAAAGGGAGAAGGTTCCTGGCCTGAAAATATGGTGGCTTACGAAGGACACTCTTCGGATATTATCACTGATCGCACCTTAGATTGGCTGGAAAATAAAAGGGACAAAGATCAGCCATTTTTCCTGATGCATCACTACAAAGCTCCGCACGATGATTTTGAGTTTGCCCCGCGCTACGCCGATTATTTAGAAGATACCGAAATCCCTGAGCCGAGTAGCCTCTATGAGCAACCCGATTTTGGCTCAGAAGCCACGATGGGTAAGAACGATAGTCTGATTCACCGGATTGGTACATCCGTTTCGGATCGGCATACCTACCGTAGCTATGTGCAGCAGTATGGTTTTGAAGCAGCTAACCGGAAAGAAGCAACTCATTTGGCGTATCAAGAGTACTTGAAGCGATACTTACGTTGTGTAAAAGGCGTAGATGATAATCTGGGAAGGTTATTTACCTATTTGAAAGAAAATGACTTGTGGGAAAACACCGTGATCATCTACACTGGCGATCAGGGATTTATGCTCGGTGAACATGATTACATGGATAAACGCTGGATGTACGATGAATCCATGCGGATGCCGTTTATAGTTCATTATCCTAAAGTGGTTAAGGCGGGAAGACGGTCAGATGTAATAATTAACAATACTGACTACGGACCCACCATGCTTGAGTTAGCTGGAGGACAGGTTCCTGACTATATGCAAGGGGAGAGTTTTGCGGATGTGCTTAAAGGAGAAACTACCGAGGGAAAGCAGACTGCTACCTACTATCGGTATTGGATGCACCTGATGCATCACGATGTTCCTGCCCATTTTGGTCTACGAACCAAAGACTATAAACTAATTTTCTACTACGGTTTACCTAGTGATATGAATAGCATTGGTAAAGCTACCATGCCTTGGATGGATGAATCTTACTCTATAGAGCAAACCCCCGCCGCTTGGGAATTCTATGACTTAAGCCAAGACCCGGAAGAAGTTCATAATCGCTATAATGATCCGGCCTATCAGGATATTATCGCACAGCTCAAGCAGGAGCTAAAAGAAAAACGAGGGGCTCTACATGAGACTGATGCAGACTTCCCTCATATTCAGGAAGTGATTGATGCCCACTGGGACTAAAAATATAACTTTACGGCTACTACTGTAACTTAAAACACAATGAACACTAACCGCCTACTTTTTTCAATAATTAGTTGCCTACTGATCTTACCCGCTTACAGCCAAAAGGTGTACAAACCCAGCTGGGAATCGTTAGCTGAGCATGATGAAGCACCCGAGTGGTTTCAGAATGCTAAGCTGGGGATCTATTTTCACTGGGGAGTATATTCGGTTCCTGCTTTTGGTAATGAGTGGTACCCAAGCCGAATGCACTTTGAGAACGATAAAGTAGCTCAACATCATCGGGAAAAATACGGCGATCCTGCCGAATTCGGATACCACGATTTCGTGCCCATGTTCAAAGCTGAGCACTTTAATGCTGAAGAGTGGGCTGATCTATTCAAGAAAGCGGGGGCAAGGTTTGCTGGTCCAGTAGCCGAGCACCACGATGGTTTTGCCATGTGGGCTAGCGAAGCCACCCCCTGGAATGCCGCTGATAAAGGCCCCATGCGGGATATTACCGGAGAGCTAGAGAAGGCTATCCGCGCTCACGACATGAAGTTTATTACTACTTTTCACCACGCTCGTAATCTGCAACGTTATCGCGACCAACCTGATGAGACAAAATTCAGGAATAGTCATTATCCTTATATAGCTGGAACGCCTCCCACTAGCGATGACTCCGAACTAAAGTACTTGTACGGCAATTTGCCTAAAGATCAGTGGCTAGAAGAAGTATGGTTTGGAAAGCTTAAAGAAGTGATAGATCAGTATCATCCTGATATTATGTGGTTTGACTCCTGGCTAGATCAAATTCCGGAGGAGTACAGACAAAAGTTTAGTGCGTATTATCTTAATGAGGCGCAAAAGCGTGATCAGGAGGTGGTTATTGTTCGTAAGCAAGATGATCTACCTCTGAGTATGAGTGTAGATGACCTGGAAAAATCTCGTAAGAATGAATTGACAGAAGAATCTTGGATGACCGATGAAACGATCAGCAAAGGTAGCTGGTGCTATACTGAAGATCTGCAGATTAAACCTGCGGCTGATGTTCTACACGTACTAATTGATATTGTCAGTAAAAATGGTGTGTTATTGCTAAATATTTCACCCAAGGCCGACGGCACTATTCCAGAAGACCAGCGAGAAGTACTGCTGGCAATAGGAAATTGGCTGGATAAATACGGTGAGTCTATCTACAATACTCGTCCCTGGTATACCTTTGGTGAGGGACCAACCAAGGAGCCTGAAGGGCACTTCAAGAATCATCACGAGTTTTTAAAGGTCAAATACTCTAACCAAGACTATCGTTACACTACTCAGGGTAGTACCATCTATGCTTCTGTTTTAGGTATGCCTACACCCAGTGAGCCAATCAAATTTACTGCTTTTGCGCAAGGTAAAATGCCTGCTGGTACCGAGATACTAAATGTTTCTATGCTGGGTATTGATACCAATCTTGAGTGGGTTTGGGAAAAAGACGGTTTAGCAGTGACTCTACCCCAGGCAAAAGTAGATGATATGGCAGTCGTTTTCAGAGTGGAAACAAGTCGTGGCTCCGCTACAGGTGAGGGGCAATAAAAAGCGAAGCCTTTTGTGTATAGTAAACCCTAAAAATTTAATTCTCTGTGTCGATAAAACCTAGTTATCAACCCGATATAAACGCAACATTTCCACTATTTAAAAAAGGAAGCCGTCTGGTATATGGTACTTCTGGTTTAGGTGGAGTGTGGGGCGAAGTAGATGAATCTGAAAGTATTGACTGTCTCCTTTACGCCTTTGAGCACGGAATCTCATCGCTAGATACATCTCCCTCCTATAATCGTAGTGAAGAGTTTGTAGGCAAAGCCTTACAACGCTGGCAGGGTGAACGCCCGTTTATTAGCACCAAGGTGGGGCGATTACCCGCTGAGAAAGCAGATGAGTGTTACGTAGACTACTCGACCGAAAGCATGCGAGATAGTCTGATGCGTAGCCTAGATAGGTTACAAGTGGCGCAGGTAGATCTGCTTTTCTTACATGAGCCTCATCTAGTGCCACTGGATAATATTGAAGAGATTTTAGATACCTTAAAAACTTTTCAGGCCAAAGGACTAACCCGTTTGCTAGGAGTAGGGGGGAATCCTACCGATGCATTCCGTCCGTACGTCACTAAAGATAATTTCCAGGTTGTTTCGGGCTTTCTGAAAATGGATGCTTGCAATCTATCGGCTTTTCAAAACGATATTCCCCATTTCCAGCAAGAAGGGGTAGCCTATTACGCAGCATCGGCGCTGCACATGGCCTTGCTAGGTACACGCTTCGAGCGGTACCAAGCCGATCCGCCAGGTACCCAGTGGATCACGGCGCAAGACGTGGAAACAGCGGCAGCGGTAAATGCCATTGCGCAGCGGCATCAGCTGCTGCTATCTACTTTGGCGCAGCGTTACCTGTTTTCTATCCAAGAGGCTGATCGGATAGTGATGGGAGCTCGTACGATCAGCCAGATACAGTCAACTGTCAGTGACTGGCAACAAGGAGTATTACCTCAAGAAATTTTTGACGAAATAACCAATACCATTTATTCAACCCGAGAAAATCATTAGTCAAGTATGAGAACGATTGTTTTAGAGGAGCCTGGAACATTTAATTATACCAACACAACCCCGGATGAAGATCTGAGAGAAGACGAAGCGTTAGTTAAAGTACATAGCATCGGTATCTGCGGTACTGACTTCCACGCTTACGAAGGCAACCAGCCCTTTTTTTCCTATCCTAGAATACTAGGGCACGAGTTAGGGGTAGAAGTACTAGAAGTAGGGAGGGAGGTGCAGCATGTTGTGGTAGGCGATAGATGCTCGGTTGAACCTTACCTGAATAAAACTCAAGACCAGGCTGTGCGACGGGGCTTCACCAACTGTGGAGAAAACATATCGGTACTAGGTGTACACCAAGACGGAGGCATGCGAGAGCGTTTCAAACTACCAGCCAAGTATCTGCACAAATCCAGTAAGCTTAGCTACGAGCAGTTGGCAGTGATCGAGCCCCAGGGTATTGGCTGTCACGCGGTAAACCGAGCTGGTGTACAGCCCGACGATCTAGTGTTAGTAGTAGGCTCAGGGCCAATTGGCTTGGCGGCTGTTATCTTTGCCACCGCCCAAGGTGCTAAGACGGTAGTTATGGATATCAACGAAGCCCGCCTAAAGTTTGCTGCTGAGGCAACTAATATTCACAGTACAGTGGTGGCCGGGCGAGATGATACTGTAGAGCAGCTACGAGAACAGTTCGGTGGAGATCTGCCTACGGTGGTGCTGGATGCTACTGGGAATAAACACGCTATGTCGAAAACATTGGAGTATGCGGCCCCAGCCGGGCGTATTGTTTTTATCGGTCTTTTTCAGGGTGACTTTACGTTTAATGATCCGTACTTTCACAAAAAAGAACTTACCCTGATGGCCAGTCGCAACGCGTTGTCGGCCGACTTCAAGCAGATCATTCGTATGATGGAAGAAGGAAGTATCAATATTTCCCGCTGGATTACGCACCGAAGTGCCTTCGAGGAAATGGTCGGCCAGTTCGACCAATGGCTACGGCCTGAGACCGGGGTCATCAAAGCGGTCGTTTCACTATAACCTCTATCTACTATGGCAACTGTTGATAAGCCTTTCAAACGATACTGTAAAACCCTAACCCTGGTTGATGACCCTGACCTAATTGAAGAGTACGAAAAAGTTCACGGAATAGGTGCCGCTTGGCCAGAAATTACAGAAGGCATGAAAGCGGTAGGTATCCTGGATATGGAAATATACCGGCACGCCACTACGTTATTTATGATTATGGATACTGTGGTGGATTTCAATCATGACCAGGCTATGACTGCGCTGGCTGCGATGCCTCGCCAAGCTGAATGGGAAGCTTTCGTAGCAAAATTTCAGCGAACTGATCCAAAATCTTCTGCTCGAGAGAAGTGGAAATTGATGGAGAGAATCTACGAATTAGACCAACAAGAAAGTTGCTCATCAGAAGAAGGGCAGGTAAAAACCTGAGCCTTCACATGGGATTAATTTGCCTGTAGCGAGAAAAAGGTGTTCCTATATACTTCATTGAACTAAGCGTGTTTGGACTTTACCTTTTCTAACGATACTGATTCCTTCGGAGCGATATAATCTACAGTAGGGTAAGCGGTACAAAAAGTTCAGGTAGTGTATTTTAGATAAGGATGGAAAGATTGAGAAACTGGCAAAAAGGCCATCTTTATTTTAAATGCACTACCAAAACGAAATAGACCTTGATATTAGAGTATTGTTCGCAGAAACCTTTTTTAAACAAAAAGTCATAGCCGATTACCATTCGAGGCTGAGTATGTTCAGGACATTCTTCTTACTGCGGTAACAGTTTTAAATGACCAAGATCAGTTTACATTCTGGGCAATTGCTGATACTGGGATGAGGCAATCAGGACTTTTGGCTTGCAACCAGAGGATATATTTTCAGAAGAAAGTATTCTATACATTTGGATAAGATCCAGAAAGGGGGCGGAGTTGAAAACAACCGAGTCTGAAAGAAAAATCCTGCTTGTTGGATAAGCATTAACTGCATTCAATAGATTTCCTACTGGATTTACACATCTAGGAGAAGTAGAGTCTTTTTCTGCTTCAATTAATAATTTTTTGACGATAAAAAGTCTAAGACCAACTAAGGGTCATTCTGCTTATTCTTTGAGGTATACTTTTAAAGACCGTTTGTGGAACTACGGGATAATAGGTGCCCTTGAAGAGGTCATTGATGAGTTAATGAGACATAAACTTGAAACAGAGCATTGCCTCATATCAAAAATTGTTTACAAGATATAAAGTACTCTACAGTAATGGTTGTGAGGGAGAGATTTGATCACAGTCGACATAAGCCTATAATTTCAGTTAAAGCCTAAATTCTTTAGTTTTAGAGCTGAAAGTTCAAGACAATAGATATATGAGTGTTTGTTTTAGAGGAAATAAAAAAAGACAGTCACTTTCAGTTGTAACTGCCTGATAATAAGAGTAGCGGGGACAGGACTCGAACCTGTGACCTTCGGGTTATGAGCCCGACGAGCTACCAACTGCTCCACCCCGCGATGTATTTTTCCAAACGGACAACAAACATATAGGTTTCACGAATAATAAACAATATCATCTAAAAATAATTTTTCATGAGCCAGCACCGAGCCGGATTTGTTAATATTTTGGGCAAGCCCAACGTAGGTAAATCCACGCTAATGAACGCGCTGGTAGGTGAGCGTCTATCCATTATCACCTCCAAAGCCCAAACCACCCGGCACCGTATTATGGGTATCGTCAATGGTGCAATAGATGAAGGAAACGAGTTCCAGGTTGTGTATTCCGATACTCCTGGCATTCTAAAACCGGAATACGCTTTACACCAATCGATGATGCGGTTTGTGGATACCGCGCTGGAAGATGCTGATGTGATTTTATTCGTAACTGACCTTTATGAAAAGCAGGAGCAAGAAGATGCTTCTCTTCAAAAACTGGCAAAGACTGATGTACCGGTTATTTTGGTGCTAAACAAGGTTGACCTGGCCAAGGGCACGCAGATGCAGGACAAACTAGAATACTGGCGAGAAATTGTTCAGCCACAGGAAGCCATACCGGCTTCGGCCTTAGAAGCCATCAATGTAGGTGAGGTATTTCAGGCTATTTTACGCTATTTACCCGAACATCCTCCTTACTTCCCAAAGGATGCTCTAACCGACCGCCCGGAACGGTTTTTTGCCTCGGAGATTCTTCGAGAAAAGATTTTTAAGAACTACAAACAGGAAATACCGTACAGCAGCGAAGTAATTGTTTCCTCCTTTGAGGAAGAAGAGAATATTATCCGGATTCGCTGCGAGATATACGTTGAACGTCAGAGCCAAAAAGGGATTATTATTGGTAAAGGGGGGGGATCATTAAAGAAAGTGGGTATTCAAGCTCGGCAGGATTTAGAAAAGTTTTTTGGTAAACAGGTTCACCTAGAACAACATGTGAAAGTGGCCCCCAACTGGCGGCGTGAACAACGACGGCTACGGCATTTCGGATACTAATTTCAGTTGAAAGCGCTCGGCGCCCGATTGACAATGGAAAGTTGATACTGGAGGAGAGAAGCTTGAAGCAGCAGCTGCGCTGTCAGAAGACTGAAGGTATTTGCAAAGCCACCAGGGCGCGGGACAAATGACCGTGGACTATTGACCGTCGGCTGTGGACTATCAACTAATTTTCCGTAATTTGCCAGACTTTTTATCAGCAGCATCTAACCAAATTTACTAGTGAGCAATATTGTAGCGATTGTGGGCCGACCTAACGTCGGAAAATCAACTTTTTTTAATCGTTTAGTAGAAAGGCGTCAGGCCATTATGGATGATGAAAGCGGAGTGACTCGTGACCGTCACTACGGTTACGCTCAGTGGTCGGGCAAACATTTTACCGTGATTGATACCGGCGGCTATGTGGCTAATTCGGATGATGTATTTGAGGAGGCTATTCGCAGTCAGGTAAGGTTAGCTATTGATGAGGCTACGGTTATCCTCTTTATGGTGGATGTGGAAACTGGCATTACCGATTTGGACGAGTCCTTTGCTAACCAACTGCGGGGTACTGATAAACCCATTTATGTTGTAGCCAATAAAGCCGATAACGCCAACCGTAGCTTTCAGTCGGCAGAATTCTACGGATTGGGCTTGGGCGAAGTATCTGCTATTTCTTCGGCGAACGGTAGCGGTACCGGTGACTTATTAGATCAGGTCATCAGCCACTTTAGTGCTTCCGATGAAGAAGATCCGGATGCAGGTATCCCTCGGTTAGCCATTTTAGGAAGACCTAACGTGGGTAAGTCGTCTTTTTTGAATGTGTTACTCGGGCAAGAAAGGAGTATTGTGACTGACATTGCAGGTACTACCCGGGATGCGCTGCATTCACACTACAACTTATACGGCAAAGAGTTTATTTTGATCGATACGGCCGGACTACGGAAGAAAGCCAAGATTTCGGATAACATTGAGTTTTACTCTACCATTCGTAGTGTGCAGGCACTAGAGGACTCAGATATTTGTATCATCATGCTGGACGCCCAGCGGGGAATGGAAGCCCAGGATATGAATATTGTGCAACTAGCGCACAAAAACAAAAAAGGCATTCTGATTCTGGTGAATAAATGGGACCTGATTGAAAAAGACACCCACACCGTAGAAGACTTTAAAAAGCGGATTTACGGCAAGCTAGGTGAGTACAACTATATTCCCATCATCTTTACCTCTATGCTAACTAAGCAACGAGTCTATCAAGCCATTGAGAAAGCGGCAGAAGTCTACGAGAACCGCCAGCGCCGCATCAGCACCTCCAAACTGAACGACAAACTACTACCGGAAATAGAGAAGTACCCACCTCCGGCAGTGAAGGGTAAGTACATCAAAATTAAATACATTACGCAGTTACCCACTAAAACTCCGGCCTTTGCTTTCTTCTGCAACCATCCCCAGTACGTCAAAGCTGCCTACCAACGCTACCTGGAAAATCGCCTCCGCGACCACTTCAACTTTGAGGGAGTACCGTTGCGGATTTTCTTTAGGAAGAAGTAGGGTTATTTTGTGACAGGTGGAGGAGTGTACTCCCAGAGCTCCTTACCTTCACCATCTCCACCATAGAATTTATCCCTTAAAATGTATATCTTATTGTTTACAATAATGCCCGTAGAACCGGCATTCCCGTTAAAATCTGGCGTTTTAATTTTCACCCATCTTTTATTATCAATATCGAGTCTGTACATATAATATTGAAACTTGTTTATTACTAGACCAATAAGACCCTCTGTATTCTGAGTTGATACACTTGAATCCTCCACATAGTCAGTAATCTGAGCCCATTCATTAGTTTCGGGATTATATTCAAAAACTGGACTAATTCTGTTGTTATTCAAAGATGGAAATATATATGCTTTATTATTATGTGAAATTTTAAAATTTGGTAGTCCAGGTATGTATTCAAAAGGAAAATCGTCAACTCTAGTCCAAGCGTTCAAAGTAGGATTATATTCCCAAAAATCACTTAGTGTTACATTCGTATCACCATTACGCCCTGATCCGACGTATGCCTTATTTGAAATAGTAAAGGAATATTGAAGGTCAATGGTCTCACTACCAGGATAAGTTGCCATTTTTTTCCAATTTTTAGAACCTGGATCAAATCTTCACAAATCCTTTAAGATACTATTGCCCATACCTAAGCCAACATATCCATACTCTGATAGCGAAAACCCAATTGCTACCATTTTATTCCTTCCGGGAAAATCTGGTAATTTAGTCCATATATCATTATCAATACTATACTCATAAAAATCATAGATAGTATCACCTTGAATTGTAACCCCTATTCCGGTATATATTTTTTTGCCAATTGAAAATATAGGGGGAGGAGCATAATCAGTACTTACACCAGGGTAATTTGCTAATTTCCTCCAAGGGTTCGAGTAAGTAGTAGTACTAAACTCAAAAGTAGCAGAACCGATGGTTAAAAAGGCTTGAGAAGTAGTAGCGTAATCTGTGTTGGTTAGTATTTCGATATAAATCTTGTCTCCTTCATTTACTAGTTTTTCTTCTGATCCAATTTCTTCGCCATTAACGAAAAGTTTTCCATTTTCAATAGAAATAGGAGTCGAGTACGATAACCCCTTTAAAATAATTGTATCAGAGGTATAGGTTTGTTCGGGCTGAGCATTCTCAATTTTTTTAAAGCTAAACTCATCAGGTACGTAATCGTCAGTAACTATTGTGAAGTCACTATGAACATTATTAATATTAACGGTAGCTGAGGTTTCCAAAAAGTAACTTGTACTTGATTTTAGTTGGACTGCTAATTGATCGCCATCTTTCACCCACGCCGTATCTTTGGTAACTAGTTCACCATTTTTAATCAGTGTCCCAGTAGTGACCGTAGCGGGAGTAGGGTAGGGCACACCACTCACGGTAATGGTATCGGAGATATAAAGCGAGTCTACCGCAACATCCGTTCGTGACGAAAAACTAAAAGCGTCGGGTTGGTAATCATCAGTTACCACCGTAAAGTGTTTTACCAGTGTACCTACCGTGAGCGATGCGGTAGTGGTATCAGCATAAGCACTACTGGAAAACAACTGCAATTGAATTTGATCCCCGTTTTTTAACTGAGCTACAGTATCGGTCACCATGTTTCCGTTCACAAGAATATGTCCGCCTTTTGCTAAAGCATCAGTAGTACTGCTTTCTTTTATTCCACTAATGGTAATGCTATTGGAAGTAATCGTATCGTTAACGGCAACATCCACTTGCGTTTCAAAAGAAAAATCATTGGGGGTATCGTCTTCGTCTTTATTCAGAATACCGTCCCCATCGCTGTCAATGTATTGCTCAAAGTTAGGGATAGTAGCTGCTTCTCCTAGTTCCTCGTAACGTTGCTCGAGATGCTGGCGAACCTGGGGCAAATTGAGTGATATAGCCTGCTGCTTTATCCTAGTCTGGTTGGTCTCACTATCTAGCTTGCCATCTTCCCGCAAGTCGGTGATGATATTAGCTACCAATTCCGAGAGTTCAGCTACTGAATTGTTCGCCTGTAATATCGACGAAATAGCCAGCAAAATAGCGTGGTCGTCCCCATTAACTGTAATATCTAACTGTTCGGATAGCAGCATATCATCTTTTTCTATACCAAAAACAGTCAGAATTTCCTGCTGGGCCTGGGTTTTTGCTGCTGAAAAACTGACTCCTTTTTCCTGCATTAAGTAGATTACCCGAGGGCGTTCCAGGTGTGAAAGTAGGTTGGCATTGATGGTGCTTACCTCTTCTACCTGGGAGAGGGCAAACAAGGTAAGTTGGGCTGCCGATTTTCCTCCCTTTACTTCATCAAAGTAGAACCCATCGGCCTGAAGCTGAACGTGGTGAGACGAAAGCTCAATATTTTTCAGACTGAATGTTCCTTTATTATCAATCACCTGGGTAGTAAAGTTCTTTCCGGTGGGGGTTAGCAAGCTATCCAATTCAGCCACCGTAATGGTGGTACCGTCTGAATGGTCGTAGTTTCAGCGTCGATGATTTGCATATCTTCCTCATCTTCGCGACAACTAGCTGTGAACATTGATAAGATTGCAAGTGCTAAAAATATGTATCGGTTCATCATTCGTAATTTAGAAGTAAAGAAAGTAGGTAGTTAGTCTTGAATAGGTGGAGGGGTGTACTCCCAGAGCTCTGTAATTCTCATTCTGGGGCCAGAGTTATTTACTAATACATAAATTTTATCATTTATGGTAAAGCTATAGATTTGATCAGTAAGATTCCGAGGTGCACGGATTCTTATCCATTTCTTTTCTCTATAGTCAAATCTGTATATCGTACGGTCATACGGCAATCCAGGAGATAGGAACCCAAACGCGTCGTCGCTGTCTTCAATAGAAACATCTTGAACATTAATTTCTGGACTTATAGTAGACCATCGATTTGTCTTTGGGGAATATTCTATAACTTGAGATAGTGTGTTATCTCTAGGCGAAGCAGATAAAATGTAGCCTTTATCATTATAGGTGACAACGTGATTTGGTCTACGTCTGATTTCGTAAGGGTAATCTGCAACTCTAGTCCAAGTGATGGTAACAGGGTCAAACTCCCAGAAAACTTTATTTTTTCTTCCCGCGCCATCAACGCCAGCTCCCATGTATGCCTTATTATTAGCAACGAAAGCAATGGGTGATTGCCATGAAGTATGGTCGGGATAGGTGGCTATCTGAGTCCATTGATCGCTTTGTGGATCATATTTCCAAAAATCATTCTCACCAGCCTCTCCCTTCCTGATATATCCATCTCCTAGTAGAGAAAATGAAATTGGATCTCCGTATAAATTGCCTGGGAAGTTTTGCTTACGAGTCCAAAGGTTAGCTGCTGGATCATATTCATAAAACTCTGGTGAAAATCGAACATATCCATCGTAGAATCCTACCCCAAAATATATTTTATCGTTAATAACAAAGTTAACAGCAGTAGCATAGTCGTCAAATAGAGTACCAGGATAGTCAGCTAATCTTTTCCAGGGGTCTTCATATGTAGAAATCAGGAAATCAAACTGCTTTGCCCCGATAATGATATTTGCTGAGGTAGATACTAAGTATTCAGAACCACTTCTGAGTTTGAGGAAAATCTTATCGCCATCTTTAACTGTAACACTATCTCCAACAACCTCCGTTTCATTGATATATAACGTTCCGAATTCAGAGGAAATTGGGGTGGGATGTGGAATACCACTCAAAGTGATAGTATTGGAAGTGTAATAACGATCTAGTTGAGCGTTAATAATATTATTAAAAGAGAAATCATCTGGAGAATAATCATCAGTGATAACACTAAACGTCTTTTCTAGTTCACCAATCGTAATTGTGGCAGTAGTTGTATCTAAAGCCTCTTGACTAGACACTAAGCGTATTTCTAGATTATCTCCATTTCTTACTTCA
This sequence comes from uncultured Flammeovirgaceae bacterium, assembly GCA_937884755.1. GTDB lineage: Bacteria > Bacteroidota > Bacteroidia > Cytophagales > Cyclobacteriaceae > Tunicatimonas. The sequence continues at coordinate 16,391 of CAKZYJ010000258.1, read as the reverse complement.
GCGATACTTGACTTATTTTCATCATTATTTACAACTAGCCAACCATTCGTAACAGAAGCTATCGAGACACTTCTTTCAATTAATCCAGTAATGATAACTGCGTTGGAAGTAATTGTATCATTAATCGCCACATCTACCTGCGTTTCAAAAGCAAAATCTTCGGGAGTATCATCCTCATCTTTATTCAAGATACCGTCCCCGTCGCTGTCAATGTATTGCTCAAAATTAGGAATAGTCGCTTCTACGCCCATCTCGGCGTAGCGAGCTTCCAGGTTCTGTCGAATTTGGGATAAATCCAGGGTTTTGGCCTGTTCTTTTAGCCCGGTTTGAATGACTTCACTGTTCAGCGTACCATCTTCCCGTAAGTCGGTAATCAGGTTACCGAGTAATTCGGAAAGATCAGCTACGCCGTTATTGCCTTGTAAAACCGCAGAAATTGCGAGTAAAATAGCGTGTTGATCACCCTTTTGAGAAATATCTAGCTGTTCAGAGTAGCCAATACTATCTTGTACAATACCGAAGGCCGTCAAGATTTCTTGTTGGGCTTGTTTTTTAGCTTCCGCAAATTCTTGCTTCTCTTCCTGCATTAGGTAGACGACTCGGTTACGCTCCAGATGTGAAAGTAGGTTCACATTGACGCTACTAGCATTCGATACATCAGCCAAAGCAAACAGGGTAAGTTGGGCAGCGGATTTCTCACCTTTCACCTCATCAAAGTAGAAACCATTGGCCTGTAACTGTACGAAGTCTGATTCCAGTTCGATGTCCTTCAAACTAAACGAACCCCGATTGTCGGCAATTTGGGTGGTGAAGTTCTTACCAGTTGCTGTTAACTTTTCGTTCAGTTCCGATAGTGTAATAGCGGTGCTATTGATAAAGGGGCCTTTCTGGACATAGCCCTTAAGATCAATAGATACCACTACGGTCGAGTCAACGCTCGTAGTATCCGAAGCTACGGGTGGAGTAATCGGTTCTTCATCTTCTTGGCAACTAATCATAATGATGCCAGCAATGAATAGAAGAGGAAAAAAAAGCTTTTGCATTAAAACAGTAATTTATTCTAATAGACAAAATTACTGATTAATGTAATAAAACTAAAGTAATTTAATATTTAATAATAAAAAGAAAATAATTTAAATAGTTTTATATGATTTACTTATGAGCCTCTTCGTAGTGGGCTTTCAGCACATTCTCTCCCCAATCATTTTGTAAATCCCGGATGACTGTGTGAGTATGGTTAGCATTATTCTGCGTATTGTCGTACTCAATCACAAAAGTCGGCCCCTGTAGGCGGTAATAGTGCGGATCACCTACTTCCAGTCCACCAGCCCAGGCAAAGTGAATATCTGCGAATCCGGCTTCCCGGATACTTTTTAGCGATTCTTCGGCAACTTCGGCCAGGTGAACCTCATGATAAACTTCCAGCAGCTGCATTAGTTGATCTTGTTGCTCACTATTCATTTTGCTGTAGGCTAAACCTTCCAGGTCGCCAACCTGAGCTTGAGGTTCGGTACCGGTAACAATATCCGGGTAGGCGTCCTCAGCAATTAAAGCCTCAGCAAGTAGATCTTGGTCAAAAGATTTTACTAATGCCCGAGCTAGATCTTCTTCGGGTTGAAGTACCCGCCAGCCTTCTATGGGTCCATTAGGTACTTTAGCTGGATTAGCTCCAAAGAAAGTGGGAGTAGCCGACACAATTTCATCAGAAAGAGAAGAAAAGTTAAGAGAAACGTGGTGACCTTCCAGCCGCCATCCCCAGGCTTCGCCCGGTTGCGGATTGCCGAAGATAGTAAAGTAGTAATTATTCGGGTCACGGTAGGTGTCATCATCAGGGCGGTTTTCTACTGCTCTAAGTACACCTTCTAGTTTCATTACATTCGTTGCTTTTTGGTAGCCAGTTTCACTTAGTGAAAGTTTTAGTAACTGCATAGCTGCGTCCCGCTGTTCTTCATTCATGGCTTTTAGAGGCAAGCCATTGCGTTCTCTGGGTACAAAGTGCCAGTTGTAGCGTTCCCCGTCCTCAAAGTCGTACATCATTTTATCCTGCTGATTATTATCTAAAGATTGCTGAAATTGCTGGGCGGCTTCTACTAACCCCGTTTCAGTAGATTCACTTGATTGAGGATTGAAAATAATAAACGCGAGTAGCGCTGTGCTGCTAATTGCTAATAGTAGAATACTGACAGGACGTTTCATGAGGTTGTTGATTACTGATGATTAATAATTAGTGAGTGATGATTCATGAACAGATAAAAAATTCCTGATCAGTCATTATTCACTACTCGTCATTTAAGGTACGATTTTTTCAAAAAATTTGATAATTTCTGCGCCAAATGAAATACTATGACCCAGGAAACCATTGCTCGACATCGCGAAGAATGCGAAAAACACCTTACTAATGAACTATTGCCGTTCTGGCTGGACCGTAGCCTAGATGAACAATATGGTGGGTTTATTACCCACTTTGGTAAAGATGGTAATGATACCGGAACCGATGAAAAATCGCTAATTGCCCAGACTCGTTGCGTTTATACCTTCGCTTCTGCTCATCGAGCTGGATACGGTGGTGGGCGATGCCTGAAGTATGCCCGGCACGGAGTGGACTTTCTACTTGCAAAAATGTGGGATCAAGAGCACGGCGGGTTTTACTGGCTGCTGGACCAGGCTGGCAACGTAACTATTGACGAAAAAATTATTTATGGGCACAGCTTTGCCATTTATAGCTTGTGCGAATACACCTTGGCTGCGGGAGATGAACGGGGACTGGAATACGCGATCAAATGCTTCGATCTACTCCAAAAATACGCGGCAGATACTCATTACGGTGGTTACTTTGAGATGTTTAAGCGAGACTGGACGCTAAAAGGCTCTGACGCTGCGGGAGGGGACCGCAAAACCCTGGATGTACATATGCACTTAATGGAAGCCTTCACTACGTTGTATGAATGTAGTCAACAACAGATCCACTTGAGAAAATTGGAAGAAGTAATTGCTCTTCTGTTAAATCGAGTTTTGCATCCCGAGTATCGTACCGGAATTCCGCAGTTTTTTCCGGATTGGGAAATTGCTCCGCAGATAAAATTTGATATTGTCTGGGGATGGGATCGTTTTACGGATGGGGGTCAGAAAGCCCAAGCCGAGGACAACACCAGTTACGGACACAATGTGGAGTTCGCCTGGTTGCTGACCCATGCGTTGAAAACAATGAAGAAGCCAGTAGAGCAGTATTTCGATGTGCTAAAGGCGTCTTACGATCATGCTGTAGCCTACGGCATCGATAAAACCCATGGGGGAGTATACGTAGAGGGAAGCCACGATGGAAAGGTCTACGATCGGGAAAAGGAATTTTGGCAACAGGCTGAATTACTGATTGGAATGCTAGAAGCCTGCCTGACCTTTAGTCTGGAAAAATACTGGTCGACTTACGAGAATGTTCACCGCTTTGTATTTGATAAGATGATCCACCATTCGGTAGGGGAGTGGTGGCCACTGCTTACCCGTGAGGGTGAGCCCATTTGGACTCACATGAGCCATTCCTGGAAAGTGAACTATCACACCGTAAGGGCTATGGTGCAAAGTATTGAGCGATTAAAAAAACTGGAAGCAATGCTTTAAGCTGCTTATTTGAGAGTTAAGTAATCTACCAGTTGCTCAATTTTGGGGTTCTCCTGAATTTTTGCGTCGAGAATATCGGAACGCTCTGGCATAGCCGTGATACAAATTACTGCCCAGATGATTAATAGCACTGTTACCCGAAAAATTACTTCAATAGAGTCTTTAATATTCATGGCGATTATTTATTACTTGAGTAATGTTTTATCTAAAAAAAGAAATATTTTTGTATTATTCAAGTAATAATATATAATTTTATATAAAAATAGTTATATATAACTACTTTTCTTTGTAGTGATGACTATCGGTAAAATGTAATGAATAAGATCGAAAGTGCAATTTTACGAGTGGCTACTATTGATTTGAAGGAATTCTGTGCCGTAGCACTTTACCTGCTCTAATTGGAGCGGTTTTTCCCTGGTCAACGGCTATCTGACCATTTATTATCACGTACTCGATGCCTTCGAGATACTGATGGGGCTAATCAAAAGTAGCTTTATCAATTACGGTGGCTGGGCTGAAGATTGTAATACCTGCCATTGTATTTTCCTTGATTCTACCCCTGTCGGGACTACCCGACCGGTCGGCAGGCATTTGGGTCATTTTGTGAATGACTTCTTTCAGGCTGATAACTTTTCATTCGCATGCATAGTGGCCAAATAGCTTAGGAAAGGTTCCGTACCCTCGTAAAATCAAACATTCTTAACATTGCAGGGTAAATTAGCTGTGCCGCAAAAAATGAGAATAGACGGAAGAAAAAAAGCTAAAACCAATGATTATCAGCGCAAAAGAGCATGATTGATGCTTTCCTAGGCTCTTTTAAGGTTCAATTAGCTCGGGTGCTTGTGCCATGAGTTGCTCCCGTAAGCTATCGTCTAGTAGGGCGTTTTGCAAGGTCTTAGCCTCGAGTAGCTGCTCCACCGTTAGTCCTTCTACTCCCCGTAAATCGGCTTTCAGCAGATTGGCATTTTTAAGATTCGCTCCCATCAACACGCTGCCTTGCAGGTTAGCTTCGGTAAGTAAGGCATTCTCGAAGTTGGCCTTGATTAAGAAGGAACCTTCAAGATTAGATTTTATAAGAAAAGTGTTAGAGAAATTAGCCCCACTAGCATACGACCGGCATAGATTGACCTGATTAAGGTTAGAGCCTTCAAAGTCAGTTTGGTTCATGCGGGCATTTTCCAGATTACCCTGAATCAGATTGGAATGGGTGATATTGGCGGTGTTAAGGTTCGAACCCTTAAGAATTACGTTACTTAAATTGGTTCGGGTGAGGTAGCAGTTGACCAAATCCAGCTTATACTTGCGGTAGCGGTTAAGACGTTTGATATTACCCGCCGTACGGAAGGCTGCTTCCTCAGATTCCCATAAGCGAAAATCTTCAATTTCATCCAGATACGTACGAATCCTCATGCGTTTCTGTCCATTCTCATTAAGCCAGTAGATTAAAATACCGATTACGGCAATATCAAAGAGCATTCCGTGAGCCTCGGCCAATACCTGCCCTACAAAGTTGTAGTAATCTTCCACATAGTACGAGTAGCTTAGCCCGAAGACGATCATGGCAAGGGCAAGCAGCACCAGACATGAAGTAAGTACCGGGTGCTCCGGGATCGTTTTAATTCGTTCTAACACTATTTTCCAACGGTCTAAGCGCATACAATTGAAGATAGCAGATGACTAGCATATCTAATAAGATTCAAAATAGCGGAAACGTAGCGCGAAATGGGTGCGTTTGTGCGGTAAAATCTCACAAGTGTAGGAACTAGTCCAATTCTAAGGCTTTTATCTTTTCTACCAGCGTTTGATTAATTTTTTCATAAGATTCGTAGGTCCAGCCAGCAACGTGAGGAGTAAACAACACCCGGTCAGATTGGCAAAGCTGATCAAAGGCAGCTTGCTGATGAGGAGTTAATTGCTGTAATTTCTCATTTTCCAGCACGTCGAGGGCTGCTCCTCTGATCTTTCCACTGGCTAAACCTTCAACTAACGTTGCTAAAGAAATAATTTTCCCCCGCGCAGTATTTAGCAGGTAAACATCTTGATTAAACTTGGATAAGTACAATTTGTCAATCAAAAACTGAGTTTCGCGGGTTAATGGTACATGAAAGCTGATAATTTCGGCTTGCCGAAAGATTTCTTCCATCGTTGCTTCTTCGGCAAATGCATCGCTATAATCGGTCCGGTACTTATCGTAGGCTAACACCGTTACTCCGAATCCGGAAAGCCGACGTGCAAAAGCCTGTCCCATATTTCCGTAACCGATGATGCCCACAGTTTTTCCCATTAGTTCTACTCCTCGGTTTCCCTCCCGGTCCCAAACACTGTGGCGAATTTGCTGATCAGCGCGAGAAATGTTGTTTAGCAGATTCAATAGGATACCTAATGTATGTTCCCCAACTGCATCGCGATTGCCTTCCGGGGCATTGAGAATACTGATGCCGTTCTGTAGAAGTGCTTCCTTGTCTAGTTGATCCAACCCTGCGCCTGCTCGGGCTACAAACTTAAGCGAAGCAGCTTGCGCAATTAGTTCAGAGTCAATTTTAAGCTTACTACGAACAATCAAACCTTGATAACCAGAAATTTGCTCTAGCACCTCAGCACGGGAGATATCCGGCTGATAGTCTGCCTGGTATCCAATTTCGGCGAGTAGGGGGACAATGCTAGGGTGCATTTTATCCACTATAAGGCACTTCTTCATAAATAGGGACTAGAATTGATAAAGCAGATGGGCTACGCTAAAGTATACAGCTAGACCCAATAAATCGTTAGCAGTAGTGATAAACGGGCCGGAGGCTAAAGCTGGATTTACTCCAAAACGGTTTAGAATTAATGGGGTTAGGGTGCCCATGAAGGAAGCTAAAAGAACTACACTGAACAAAGCAATGGCTACTACACTAGCCAATCGTAGTTCTTCCCCAAAAATCAGATTGAAAACTAACACTAAAATTCCCAGTGCCAGACCATTGATAAGTGCTACGATCAATACTTTGATCAGGCGTTTGGTTAACTGGTCGCCAAAAACCGAAGATGTGGCCAGACTTTGCACAACCAGCGAGGAAGACTGAATTCCAACATTACCCCCAGTAGCTGTAATTAGCGGAATGAAGAAGGCCATAGCGGGTAGTAAGGCTATATCATCCTCATAATTACAGTTTAACCGAGCTCCAAATAGTCCACCTACCATTCCAATAATCAGCCAGGGCAGCCGAGCGCGGGAAAGCAACCAGACACTATCACTTCTTTCCTCTACATCCTCAGAAATCCCCGCCATCAGTTGGCGTTCTTCCTCCGCCATCTCGGTGATAACATCGACAATATCATCAATTGTGATTCGCCCGACCAGACGATCTAGAATATCTACTACGGGTACTACTTCTAAATCGTACTTACGCATAATTTCAGCAATTTCCTCTTCCTCCATAAAGGTGGGCACCGAAATAATTTCACTATCGTAGATGTCGGCAATCTTAGTATTATCCTGAGAAATAATGATTCGCTTCAGCGAGACTTTTCCCAGTAGATGATTGCGGTCGTCTACGACGTAGACCGAGTAGAGTTTGTCTACTTTTCCGGCCTGACGACGAATTTCTTCAATACATTGTAAAATATTCCAGTTAATATCAACCTTGATTAACTCCTTGGCCATCAACCCTCCCGCCCGATCTTCTTCGTAACGAATCAGATCTTTTACGTGGCGGGCTCGCTCGGCATTTTGCATTCTATCAATAACCTCCTCACGCGTCTGAATCGGTAGACGGTTCAGAATGTCTGCCCCATCGTCTGAGTCCAGGTAATCAATAAAATTAGCGAGTTCTTCAGCCGTAAAGTTTCGGAGAAACGCCGTCTGGTCTTCTTCTTCTATCTCAACAATTACATCAGCGGCCTTTTCTCGGTCTAGAAGCTTAAGTACAAATTTAGATTCTTCAGTATTTAACTCGTAGAGTACGGTCAGAATATCTACCGCGTTGGCATCTTCCATACTCTGGTGTACAATCTCCTGCGCATTTTGAGCAATAGCCTCCCTCACCCACTCAAGGTAGGAAGGGGATACTTCAAATGGTATGAGATTTAGTGTTTCCAAGCCTGCTCAATTTGTTGGGTAAGCTGCACAAAGTCTTCTACCGACAATTGCTCAGCTCGCAGATTCAACATGGATGACTGCCGGACAGACTCCGGCAAATTTAGTGGTTTCAGCGCGTTACGCAAGGTCTTGCGGCGGTTTTGAAAACCTTGTTTCACTACCTTTTTAAATAGCTTTTCATCACAATCCAGCTGCATGGTTTTGTTGCGTTTTAGACGAATAACGGCTGAACGAACTTTAGGTGGGGGATGAAAAACCTGAGGCTCTACTGTAAACAGATACTCAATGGTATAATAGGCTTGCAGTAGTACGCTCAAAATTCCGTAAGCCTTGTTACCGGGTGGGGAGCAGATACGGTCGGCTACTTCCTTTTGAATCATACCCACTACTTCTGGAACAATTTGCCGGTGATCCAGCACTTTAAAGAAGATTTGTGAAGTTATATTATATGTAATATTATCGATGATTGCTTGGTGGTGGGGTAGAGGAGAATGGTCAATTTTCAGAAAATCATCGTTTAGAATAGATAAGTCGGGGTAGTGTTTTTTTAGATAAACGACTGATTCGTCGTCAATTTCAATAACTGTAACTTCATACTCTGACTGTTTAAGTAGAAACTGAGTTAGAACCCCCATTCCCGGACCCACTTCCAGCACCTGTTGATAGCCAATATGGCCGGTTAAGCTCAGCGCAATATTCTCAGCAATAGTATGATCCTTTAGAAAATGTTGACCCAGAAACTTCTTGGGTCGTACACCTGAGATAGATTTTTTCATCGCTGGTAAAGTAACGGACTAAACCCCAGGATTCGCCATTGATTCTCGAAAACATTATTAAATTGCACGGCAAACCCCCCAAATCTATGTCCATAAAGCTAAAATCTGCCAAGTCGGTAAAAGAAAAAGATCATTTGGTAGTGCTGCTCAGTGAAGGGAAGAATGCTGAATCTTACCTAAGCAGTGATGCCGAACGAAAATATCTACAGCTAAAGATTAAAGAAAAGAAAGATGTCGTAGCCTTCAATCAGTATGATCGTTGGCTATACCTTATTAATGAGTCTACTGAAGATTCCTCCAGCGATATTTTAGAAACTTATCGCAAACGTGGTGCTTCGCTTTATTCTTTAGTGAAGCAAGAGGGAATAAAGAAGGCGAAGCTAACCGGTGGAACCCCGGAGCTACTACTGACCTTTGCTGAGGGGCTTCTGCTTGCATCCTACGAATTTTCCCGCTACAAGAAAGACAGTAAGGAAGGAAGAGATGGGTTATCCGAAATTAGTATTGTGCACGCTGAAGTCAAGCGAGCTGATATAAAAGAATTATCCGCATTGGTGGAAGGAACCTTTCTGGCGCGCGATCTGGTAAACGAACCTGTCATTTCTCTCAATGCGGAAAAGCTTAGTAAAGCTTTTAAAAAAGCCGGAAAGGAGGGAGGATTTAGTGTGGACGTATTTGATAAGTCTAAGATAGCTTCGCTGAAGATGGGCGGTCTGTTGGGAGTAAACGCTGGTAGCCCTGATCCACCAACGTTTAATGTATTAGAGTATAAACCGGAGAAGTCTATCAATAAACAACCCTACGTCATTGTGGGAAAAGGGGTGACCTACGATACTGGAGGACTAAGCTTGAAGCCTTCTACCTCAATGGATACCATGAAGTCTGATATGGGTGGCTCGGCAGCGGTAATCGGAACAATGGTAGCCGTGGCTAAAAACAAGTTGCCTATCCATTTGGTGGGGTTGGTACCAGCTACCGATAATCGTCCGGGGGGTAATGCCATCGTTCCGGGCGATGTAATTACCATTTCGGATGGCTCTACGGTGGAAGTTTTGAATACAGATGCTGAGGGGAGGTTGATATTGGCGGACGCACTATCGTTTGCTAAAAAATACAAACCGGAACTAGTGATTGACCTGGCAACCCTGACCGGGGCAGCGGTGATGGCTATCGGTAAGGAAGGAATGGTGATGATGGGAACGGCTTCCGAAGAGTATAAAAACCAACTAAAGGAGGCGGGTAATCAAACTTACGAGCGATTGGTAGAGCTGCCTTTGTGGAAAGAATACCGGGGTTATCTTAAATCGGATATTGCTGATCTAAAGAATATTGGCGGACGCACCGCAGGGGCTATTACTGCCGGTATGTTTCTGGAGCACTTTACTGATTACGAATGGATTCACCTGGATATTGCCGGAGTAGCTTTTCTGGATAGCTCGGACGGATACCGCAGTAAAAACGGAACCGGGGCTGGTGTACGACTGTTGTACCGTTTTTTCAAGAACCTTTCCAAATCTGCCTGATTCTTATGAATGCTACTACGAATGGCTGGAAACAAGCAACTAACCCCAAACCCAAGAACCGCAAAGGTAATCTGCCAGTAATTGGAATCAGTATTGGTGATGTCAATGGGATTGGACCGGAAGTGATTATCAAAGCATTGCAGGATAAACGAATCCTCAATCAGATGACTCCTATCATCTTTGGTTCAGCCAAAGTGATTTCTTACTACCGTAAACAATGTGATCTAGAGCAGTTCAACTTCATGACGATTAAGGAACTGGGAAATATCGCCTACGGCAAAGTGAATGTGTATAATTGCTGGCAGGACCCAGTAGATCTTCAACCGGGTAAAGTAACTGAACCAGCGGGACAAGCGGCTTGGAAAGCTCTGGGGCAGGCAACGCAAGCCCTTAAAAACAAAAAAATATCAGCGATAGTAACCGCCCCAATTAACAAAAACAACATCCAGAATAAAGACTTCAGCTTTCCGGGCCATACCGAATATCTGGCTAATACTTTTGAAGCTGAAGAGCATTTAATGTTGTTGGTGCACGAAGATTTACGAATTGGGGTGGTCACGGGACATGTTCCCCTTCATCAGGTAAGTCAGAAAATTACCCGTAGCAAAGTACGGCAGAAGCTACTGGCTATGGAGCAATCGTTGATGAGCGATTTTGGTATTGGCAAACCCCGGATTGCTGTGTTGGGATTGAACCCGCACGCGGGAGAAGATGGGCTACTAGGTTCGGAAGAGCAGGATATTATCCTTCCAGTGATTGAAGAGTTGCGGGGCAAGGGTAAATTAATCTTTGGTCCATTTCCTTCAGATGGCTTCTTTGGGGCTTATCAGCATCAGCACTTTGACTCGGTGCTTGCGATGTATCATGACCAGGGATTGATTCCCTTCAAGACGCTGGCGTTTGAGAAGGGAGTGAATTATACCGCGGGCTTATCAGTCGTCCGAACCTCTCCTGATCACGGAACGGCTTACGGTATTGCCGGAAAAAACGAGGCAAATCCGGAGTCTATGCGTCAGGCTATTTACCTCGCTTGTGATATCGTTGCTCAGCGAGAAGAAGTACTCACTTTTGGTCCAGGTCAGGATGTACAGTAAGGCAGACAGAAAGAATATTGGAATTACGCAGAAGCTTGATTCTTATTACGGCGACAGCGCTCACTACAGTAGACTACCTGATCCCAGTCATCTGCCCACTTCTTTCGCCAGCTAAAAGGCCGTTGGCAAACGGGACATATTTTGCTGGGTAGGTCTCCCTTTTTTCGGTGCTTAGCCAAAACTATTCAAACAGCAAGTAAAGGGTGACCGTATTGGTGGCTATCCGGTTAAGCGGATTATGGTAGCGATTATCGTTATCGCTGAGCACGTTAGAGATACCACGAGAGTAGCGCACTTCTGGAGCAAATTTGAACAAGGGGAAGTAAATATCCATCCCAAATCCGGCCTGTAACGAAAGGTTGTTACTTTCTGTTAGCAAGCGGTCGCGTTCATTGCCGCCTTTGTCTCTTCCCGTAGCTTCAATACCGGCTTCTACCCCGCCTATCAGGTATAATCGGTGATTACCCCGGCGCACAGATTTATACTTAAATAGAATAGGTACTTCAATAAACGTAGACTCTACCGTCTGCTGGTCAGTAACTAATTGTCCTCCCTGAATATAGCGGTAGTCCAGGCGATTTTCGTAGAATACCACTTCAGGTACAACCCGTATATCTAGATAATCGGCTATACGGAAGTTAGCAATAAGCCCTAGAGAAAAGCCAAAAGTAGAAGACGCCATAACTGATTGCAGCGAGTCAAATTCCGGCGAAGTAAATTCATCACCATACTGAATCCGGAAACCTGAAGAATGCATTCCAATAGCAAAACCGTAGTGAAGCCAACGGTTATCGTAATTGGGGAGATTGTCTGATTTGGTGTACATCCTGCCCCCGACCTGCTGAGCCCAGCCGGCTGAAAACAGAGTAATAACCAAGAGAGCAGTTAAGAGGCTTTTTTTCCGATGTATATTGAGCTTATGCCGAAGGTGAGTGCTTTGCATCGTGTTTCAGTGTAGCCCACTCGTTGTAATACCTGCAAAAACGCCTGACCGTCCGGGAACTTCTGTACTGATTCAGGCAAGTAGGTATAAGCAGACTGGTCTTTAGAAATTACTTTTCCAATTAGGGGAAGAATGTTTTTGAAGTAAAAGTTATACAGTTGCCTCATCGGGAAACCGGTAGGCTTAGAAAACTCTAGTACAACTAGCCTTCCACCCGGTTTTAACACCCGGAACATATCTTCCAATCCATCTTGGAGATTTTCAAAATTACGTACTCCAAAAGCAACGATGACGGCATCAAAAATATTATCTTCAAATTGCAATCTTTCCGAGTCTCCGAGTCGCAACTCGATCCGATCATCTAGATGACGGCGGGTTAATTTTTCGCGACCCTGATCCAGCATTCCGTCGGATATATCTACTCCAATTACTTTGTCTGGATTTAGCGCTAAAGCTTCAATAGCAAAATCGGCGGTGCCGGTAGCCACGTCCAGTATTTGTTTGGGCTGGTAAGGCTTTAGCAGCTTAATCGCTTGCTTACGCCAGAAAATATCAATACCCAGACTTAGTAAATGATTTAGCAGATCGTAGCGCCGACTGATGTTGTTAAACATCTGGGCTACCTGCTCTTTTTTTGAAGATGATTGGTTTTTGTAAGGAACAACTTCCATAATCTGCTTATTCAACCCTACTATTTTCGATTAAGTATGGTTATCCAACGGGCAAGAACAAAATTTTGTTCGCCACCAGTAGGGTTCGCAGTAAATAAGTTGAGTTTCGGGTCAGGTTGGTAAAATTCAACGAGTTGCTATTGGTTGGCAATCTTTTGAGTTTCAAGTACCCGTAACTCTACCCGGCGGTTTAGTTCTCGGCCTTCGGCTTCATCATCGTTACTGGCAATGGGATCAGCCTCACCGTAGCCTCGGGCGGCTAAGCGTTCGGTGGTGATCCCCTGCTCAATTAGATAATCTACAATTGCTTGAGCTCGCTTTTGTGACAGGGTTTGATTGTAAGTAGCCGGACCACTACTATCAGTATGTCCGGCAATTTCCACTCGTACTGCGGGATTTGCGGATAAAAAGCTTTTCAATCGTTCTAACTCGCCCTGAGAGCTATCTTTGAGCTGGGCACTATTAATGTCGAAATATACGAACTCTAAAATCATTCGGTAATCAGTAACTACCGGATCAAGCGAGACTTTCTTTCTGAACTCCTGAGCTTCGGAAGACATGGGAGGGATACTGATCTGGACATTTTTATACATGTACCCAGGTTTTTCAACTGCCAACATATATTCCTCGGCCTTATCGTTACGGATATTAAACTGATAGATACCAGGGGCAATTTTTTCTGCTTGCAGAGTCTCGTTCTTCTGTTTTCCTTTCAGTAGTACCTTGGCACCCAAGGCCTGTTGGTTTGAAGCATCTTCTACTTTCAGTAAGAGTTGTACAGCCTGAAGCGATGTTTGGGTGGGCTTATCATTCGCCACCTGTTTTACGTTTCGGTTGGCAAGTCCACCATCATCGGCCATATTTTGCTGATTCCTATTCTCTAGTCTGTTGGCTAAATCTTCAGATTGGTCAGGAATTTCTACCATGTAGATGTCTAGGTAACCGACCCCATCGTTACGAACTGTTGAGAAGTATCCCCGCTTACCATCTTTAGTACTTACAAAGTAAATATCATCGTCCGGAGTATTAATTGGATAACCGAGATTAACAGGCTCTGACCAGCTATCATTTTCCTGTTCATAAATAGATTTAAAAATATCATAACCGCCCATTCCTTTACGGCCCCGGCTACTGAAGTAGAGCGTTTTACCGTCAAAGTCAATAAACACTCCGTCTTCATCGTAAGGAGTATTCACGGTTTCACCGAGGTTGGTCACCTTACCCCATTCACCTCGTCGGTCTTTCTCACATTTATACAAATCCAGTCCTCCGAAACCACCTGGGCGATCGCTGGAAAAGTACAGGGTTTGTCCATCAGGAGAGATCGTTACGGAGTTTTCAGAATAGGAAGAATTGATATTGTCGCTTACAGGCTGTGGCTCCGACCATGATTTATCTGGTCGTTGATTCGAGACAAAGAGGTCTCCGTTGTTTTCATCACGATAAATATATAATTCTTCACCGCTTGCTGAAAGTGCAGAATTTGACTCGAAGTAGAGCGTATTTACTGTTTCACCGATGTTTTTGGCCGAGGTCCACTTGCCATTTTCTTTGTACGAGATAAAAATATCTTCGTACGCAAAGTTATCGTCGTATACGTTCTCGTTAAGGTTGTCTTCCTTCCGACGGGAAGTAAAAATCATCATAGTTTCGTCGGCGTTGATTACCGGAGCGTAGTCCAGACTGTTGGAATTAATAGAACTACCAATGTTAGTAATGATGAAATTGCGGGCATTAGCCATAAACTCAATGCCGTTATTGCATTCGTAAATACGTCGTTTTACCTGGTTTTCGGGGATTTTATCCTCTCCTCGGTAGTCTTTGTCCTGATCTAGCTTTTTAAGATACAGATTATAGTTCTCAATAGCATCTTCAAACTGAAGCCCGTATTGGTAGGCCCGAGCAATTGAATACAACAGGTCAAATTTATAGTCGGAGTCTAGTTCAAAAACCTTTTGGAAGTAAGGGATGGCTTCCCCTTTATTAATGGTTTCCGTAATGGTCTTAGCCGCCATGTAGTTGGCCTTGATGTTATTAGGGTCAAACTGAGCCGCCTGAATGTACATTTCTTTGGCCTGCTCCGGTGCTTTCTGGACAAAGTAAATCTCATCTCCAATCTCTACAAACTCTTTTGCCAATTGTTGATTATTATCCTGAGCAGCAAGATAGAAGGAAGAGTAGAGTCCTAGCAAAAGCGATAAGACGTATTTTGCAATTATTCTATTCATATGTGCATTACGTACTGTTCTTATGTCGACAGACTTCTGGTTACAGATTTAGCATTTGCAAGTTAGGTTGTCGGCCAATTCTATAAAACAGACTGAAATTACAACGTAAGGTTAAAGGGAATTATGTGTTATTCAGCTACTTAGAGCACTCTACTGCGCTGCTGATATGAACGTTCATGTAAGAATCAAATTGACACAAGTAATTAGCACTCTGTTCGATATTATAATTTTTTAATGAAAATATATTTCTAACGAAATAAATAGACAGAGCAAATAGTGTGTAAATATCTGAAAATCAGATATATAAAAGAATTGACCGTGAATTATTGAAATAACTCTTTTTATTCAAAATTAAAATAAAACAAGTAGAGCCTTACTAATATCATTTAAATAAATAAGTAAGGTTTTGGGTTATTTTACGAGTACTTGTTTTGTGATATATTCTGAATTTGTGCCGGTTCAGTACCGAATAAGACAAAATAGAAGCTATTCCGAAGTAAAAATCGGGAAATACAATCAGCGGTAAGTAGTCTCAAGGCGAATGTTTTGGAAGCGAGAATTCGAATTTATCCTATCCAAAAAATAGCCTGGATTCCATAATCTCGGTAGAAACTGTGATCCAAATTAGCGCTTTTTTATTTTCAACTTTAAGCTGTATTTTTCCAGGGGAAAATCTTTCAAACTCATGCCTAATTATGCCTTCCTCTCCCTTTTTTTGTTTCTCATTACAACCGGTATGTTTTCGTGCCAAACGGCAGATGTAACCGAACCTGAACGTAATCAACAATCCTATTATCAAAGCTGGAGCCATTATTTGGGCGATCCAGCGCGCACCCACTACTCCACCTTGGAGCAGATTAATCTGAGTAATGTTCAGGATTTAGAAGTAGCTTGGACCTATGCTTCGGGTGATATTGGAAAAGATAATTATATACAATGTAATCCCTTGGTGGTAGATACGATCTTGTACGGAGCATCACCCGGCATGAAAATATTTGCAGTGCAAGCGGCAAGCGGCAAGCGGCTTTGGGAATTTAATCCGTTTCAGGGTACAGATAAAGTCAGTTTTACCAGGGGACTGGCTTATTGGGAGGATGGCGACGACCGACGATTAGTTTTTTCTGCTGATGAGAAATTGTACGCCCTTGATGCCTTAACTGGCGAGCCGGTAGCCAATTTTGGGGAAAATGGATACATTGATCTACGAAAAGGATTAGGACGCGATATAGAAGGACTTTCGTACCGCTATCACGCTCCCGGAACCATTTATAGAGACCTGATTATTATGGGGGCTCTCAATTCCGAGCGACTTCCAGCGGCTCCGGGTCACATTCGAGCTTTCAATATTCGGACCGGGGAACAAGCCTGGATTTTCCATACCATTCCGCAACCGGGTCAACCGGGCTACGAAACCTGGGAAGATTCTACTGCCTATCAATTCATTGGCGGGGTGAACAACT
>CAKZYJ010000257.1 GCA_937884755.1 uncultured Flammeovirgaceae bacterium | reverse complement strand
ATCTCATGTTCAAAACATAAAAAATGGCCGGAATTTCTTCCGACCATGACTGGACAGCTACCCGCCTTCCTTAGTCGTATGTTAATTGAGCCACTGTAAAGACTATTTATAGGTAACGATGCGCCCCCAAACATCGTTGGTGCCCCAAATGCCCTGACGAGTACACTCGAGCTGAACTATTTGACTGTGGTCGACAAAAACATTGACTTCGGGACCGTAATTTTTAATATACCACTTAAACACCTGGGGGTCGGCTGCCTCAAACATCAGGTTTTCCAGTCCAACCTCATTGATGAAGGTCGCAGGAACATCTACCCGCCAGGGATTGGCGTTTTCGGTAATTCCTTCTGACTCAACCATGATGATGTATGCTCCGGCATCCAAGAATTTTTTGGCCTGCTTAACTGCGTAGCCTACGTCCTGTACGCCTTCGCTCTCCAACTCGGCTTTAGTGGTGTCGCCACCTGCTCCGAACTGAATGCCGATTTCGGGCTTGGCCTTCAAACCAGCCTTCTGCACATCCTCAATTACCCTCAGCCAGTCGTCGGTGGGAATAGAGATGAATCCAGTAGAGATTTCAATGATGTCGAAACCCATTTCCTTACAGTCATCAATGTACTTCTTTACGGCGTCTTTTCCTTTAGTGAGTACGTACTCAATAAAGCCTCCGGTGGATACCAATGTACCGTACTGATGCGCTAAGTCGTTGATTTCCCTAATCTTGTCGGGGTTCATAAAGGTAAACGACCCTCCGGCAAACTTGATACTGTCGACGTAGTTGCCCGATGTCTCCAGAATATCTTTGAAGTAGTTCAGACCAAAATTGGAGTAATAGGCGGCCCGAATCTCAGTCAGTCCGGTTTTGCGGGGTTTGGAGCTACGAGCGTTTCGCTGTAGCCACTCAAAGGCGATAGGATTGGTGATAAAATCGTTGTTCATCTTTTTTTATTTATGGGATACAGAATTTACTTTACTTAGTGTATGCATTAGATCGCGTACGGAATAATTCTCAAAGTCTTTCACTTTCGTAATGATTTCCGCGCGAAGGCTTTCCTCGGTGAAGTTCCGGGATAGATTGGTGAACTTCACCTCGATAAAGTCCCAGGAGGCCGGGCGGGTATGAAACCCTTCGTAGTCTTTCTTCTCCTTGGTGAGCGAGTGTCCATCCTCAAAGTGAATGGTAATATCGCAGGCTTCCTCGTGGGGAAATCGGTCGGAGTATTCTTTTTTCTCGTTAACTTCTACCTTCCTTAGTAGGGTTTGAATATCGTCGCGAACAATTCGATCGGGTAGGTACTGCGCAGGTAGCACATTCCCATCGAGCAGGGCCGCTGACATCATGTAGGGCAAACTGTGATCGGCCTCTTCTTTAACCCGAATGTTCTTTTTACCACCTTCTTCACCGCCCCCGATAATGTGGTAGGCTACATCAAAGGTATTGAGAACGACTCTCTCAATATCAGCAGGGTTGAAGTGATGCTCCTGGCGCAACTCAATGAGTCCTTCCAGCGTGGCCTGGGAATGAATTTCGGCGTTAAACTTCTTGATGATGGTATTGCGCACGCGCTCCAGGTCTTCCCTGGACCAGTCAATCTCAAACTCCCCGGCAATACTATCTTTAAATCCTTTGTTGCCTTCAAACACCTCCTCAGGTCCGCTGATGCCGTGTAACGCTAAAAAGGCCGAGTGAGTGGATGTCCAACCCGTTGAGGGGAAGGCCAAACCTTTCCAATTGGAGAGGTTGCCCGTACGAGTCACCCGCAGGGCATTGTAAGCAGTAGCGGCAATAGCGACAGCGTTAGCGGTTTTTTCGGGACTCAGTCCTAGGGCGTAAGCCGCTCCGGCAGCGCAGCCATAAGCTCCCTGCACGGTATGGTCAAATCCCTTATGACGTACTGGAGCTACATCACTGAGTCGACATTGCACTTGGTAGGCTATGCCTAGGGCGGTGAGAAAATCCTTACCGCTAATGTCATTATACTCCCCAGCAGCCAACACCGAGCCGATATTATCTGAGGGGTGACAGGTCTCACCTTTAGCCAGGTAGCTGTCGTTGTAGTCGAGGTAGCGCACCAGCGCCGAATTATAAAGTGCCGAGCGGTCGGGGGCTGTTTGACCACCACCGATTAGGGTGGCTAGCGGCTTTCCCCCAAAGTCTTCAGTTAAATTTTTGATTCGTCGAATCGGTGGACCTTCTAAGGCTCCAATAGCGCAACCCAGCGAATCCAGTAAACGAATTTTTAGTTCTCGAACCGCTTCGCCCGACAAGTCTTCATACTTTCGAGACGAAGTGAATTGGGCTAATTTTTGTACTTCTGTCATAGTGTTTATTTTGGGTTCTGATGAGTAGCAAAGGTAGTTTTTCCCCACCCCGACGTCAATCGTTACTGGCGATTTAAACGATAGCTTAAGGCTATTGTAGCCGCATCGGAATCCTTACAATAGTGGTTCAGACTGTACGAGAATCAACTTACTATAGGAATAGGCATCGCTCTATGTAGAGGTAGCTGATAAGAATCGTGAACGCGTAAATCCATGATACTCTCTCCAGCGGACATCTGTGTATTCAGGGTGACGATGTGGCGAGATTAGGCAACTGACGATTGAGGGACCACTCGCAGTATTTCTTCAATTAATCGTTTGATAATGCGATTTTTCTCGAAGCCCCTTGCCGAGATAAGGCTGACGTCCAATTCGGGGTGAAGACCTGAGAAGGGGTAAATTTGCTGGCGTTGGGGCGAGGGGAAGAAGGAAGTGGCAATTTTGGGTAACAGCATGGCCCCGCCGTTGTAGTTAATGATATTTCGGATCGTCTCCAGGTTACCCTTTAAGTATTTTACTTTCTTGCCTCTGACAGGCTCAATCTGTTGAAACAGGTACCCCATTTGTCTTTGTAGTATATCCTTGAGGTCTTCATGGATCAGAATGTCTTTAAAATCAATAGCGCTGACCTCAATCTTTCCGTCAGAGGTGGTTGGCAGAGGGTGAGTAGTATATAATAGTACCTCCTCCTGATACAAACGGTGCTCAAAGTACTCGTGAGTAAGTGAGGGCGCAATCATGATGGCGGCATCAATCTCTTCTTCTTTTAGTAAATCCTCAATCCGGCGGTCGCTCAATTCCAGAATGTTTACTTCCAGATCGGGGTACTTTTGGGATAAAAAATAGATAAACAGTGGAGTAAGGTAAGGGGCCAGAATCTCGGTGATGGCTAGATTCATGCTCCCCTCAACCTCGTTATCCCTCTTTTCGGCAATGCGGACGAACTCTTTCTGCTGCGACAAAATATCCCGGGCCTTGTCCAGCAGGTCCAGGCCCTTCAGGGTGGGAACCACCGGATGGCGGGTACGATCAAAAATAATGATCTCGTATTCCTGTTCCAGACGCTGAATTTCCCGGCTTAGGGTAGATTGAGCAACATCACAAGCAATAGCTGCCCGATGGAAGTTCTGGAATTTTTCTACTGCTAGTATGTAGTTCAACTGCTGGAAGTTCATGCGTAGATCGGATTTACTTTATCTCTTCTAAGTTCAGCAATAGCATCTAAATTAGCCTGTCGATCGAAGGTATACTGTAGATCTCTATAGTTGAAGCCCTGAGGGTAGAATCGGGAGAAGTTCTTGAAGTCGGACCTAATCACCCGATCCTTCTCGAAATCAATCTGACAGCTTAATGAATGATCTCCGGGTATGCCGGAGTAGAGGTAATCGTAGAGAGCAAACCGATCACCATCGTAGCGGTACTCATTCATGGTTACCTTACAAAAGTGATCGTAGAGGTGGAAGGCGATAAAGGTCGAAATTCCTTCGTAGGCTCCCGACTGAACACTAAGACGGGAATTAGTGAGCTGATTGGCTTCTATCTCCGAGATAATCACTCTCAAATCAATGCCATTGACGTAGATATTGGTGGTTAGATAGTCTTCCAGGGTGGAATTAGCGACTCCAAAACTAATGTGGTCCATACGGCAAATAAGTTCGCTAAGGGGTGGTTATAGTGGTTCATAATTTCCTTAAACAACCACAATAATTTAGATTGATTCTAAATAATAACTCACCTCGGAGGGAAATGGTTGCAAGTTTGAAAAATAGTTTTCGTTTACAATGCTAACCAAAAGCCAATACCGGCCGCCAAGGCCGAAGCGGGAATACCCACCACTAATCCACCTAGCCCTTCCTTGGTGTGATACCACAAATCATCAGCCCGTTCAATGCCTTCAATTTCCATGAATTTCGGTTTAAGTACCATGTAGATAAACCAGTCAATGAATAGCACATCGACCACAAAAATGGTAAACTGTACGAAAAAACTAGCCGCAAAGCAACCCCAATAGTTTACCTCGAACTTTTCTACCAGCTGATAGCTCAGCATCACCGGACCACCGAACATGAGTAGAATAGTCAAACCAACGACAACATACTGCTCAAGCCCTTTGGGATTCTTTTGCTTTCCTTTTGATAGATCGGCAGTCCATACGTGGGGTACTAAGTACCAAGACAACATTATAACTACGCAAAACAAAACTGAAATTATCGCAGCGTATTGTAATATTAAGTATATCACGGTGAATCTATTAATTGGACAAAGACCTAAACATCGGTTTCGTTTAGCTAATTACGATTTAGGGTTTACCTAACCACTAATTAAGTTACCGAAAGTTAGAGAAGAATCACGTTTGAGAACGGGAATTAAATAACTGCATAAAGAAACAAATGAAGACGATCATCACGACCGATCAGATGAATGAAATGTTCCAGGAAAGTTACCGGGCACATGCGGTAACTACTACCCCTAATGGGCTGGTCGAACGCTGTTTTTCCTGCGAATTTTCCACCGGAGCTGGGGACTTTATTGATTTCACCCTGGATGGGCTATAGTAGTCCCCAGAATTTTTTTACCGCGTTCAAAAGGCGATTTGAGGTAGTACCCAGTTCGTATAAGAGATAGCTATTCAGCGTTTCTCCGCCACAATAGCCACTGCATTCAGCTTCGATTGGTATTTCCGGAAAGTTTTTCGCATGGCCAGTATCCGCTGCCGCTCTTTCGGATGGGTGAGGATATTAAAAGCAATTTTAAAGGTTCGGAACAACCCTTCATCATCAACCATCCGCTGGGGCTCGAGCAGGTACATGGGGTTGGTTACCGTTCTTAAGATGCGGAACCCCTCATTTTCCAGTAAAGAAGACCACTCGGGTACGGTTAGTGGCCGGGCATTTACCTTAATCACCTGGGCGAGTTCTCGCTGAATGGTGGCTTTGGTGGCATCACCTAAGTCAGCGGGCGAAAGGCCGAGTTCGTGGATACCGTAGCGTCCTCCACTCTTTAATATCCGCTTCGCCTCCCGAATAATCGCCGCCTTCCGGTGGTCGGCTTGCATAGTTAGCATCGCTTCACCGTACACTATATCTGCCACTTCATCTTCCAGCGAAGAATCGGCCGCATTACCGATGATAATTTTTCGGTTTTCACCGTAAATGGTTTTTCTCAGAATGGCTGCTGCTGCTTCGTTCAGTTCAATTCCAGTGTAGGACTTAGGTTGGTTTTCCAGCGCTACCGAAGCAGTAAAGCCCAAGCCCGGAGCAAACTCTACAATATCATCGTCAGGGGTAATGTCCAGATTGTGTATAAGCTTCATAGTGAGCTCCTTACCACCAGGTCGGAGCACCTTTTTACCCATTTTGGCGAGTATCCAGTGCCCTTGTTCGCGGTTAATGGTTTGATTACTCATATTGTTGGTTGTTGTTGATTGGCTACATTTTTGATCCGTTCGACCCGATCGGGTTTGGATAGTGTTAACCGCACCACACTGTCGGTAAGTGCAGTCAGATCGTGGGGAACTCCGCCTGTTAAACTAATTAAATCTCCCTTCATAAGAGAGTAGCTAGTACCGTTTACCCCAAAACTGATCTTCCCCTCAACAATCTGCACCACAATAGGGTACGGGGTCTGGTGCTCCTGCATGCGTTGGTTTTGCTTAAAGACTATTCGGATCTCTCGGGTAAAATCGGTCTCTAATAGTACCTGAACCAGAGGTTTGTTGTCTTGGTACTTTAATTTGTGATACAGTGAGGCTATCTTCATATCGAGCTCATTTAATGGTGTCCTCGGGGCGTAAATAAAGCCTACTCTCTGGCATATTCCCGGAAATCAACTGAACTATACTGAGTCCGGTAAGCTCGTTCTAGATTGTTGAATTCGGTGACCGATAGATGAAGTTGAGCAGAATCAGAAATATCTCGAATGAATATTTGCAGAAAAATGCTATCGGCTTGCCCCACCCATCTGCGTTCTCCAGCGTGATAACTAAGCCTGCTAAAGGGCTTGTTGTTCAGAATCACAACGCTATCGGATAGCACCAGTGATTCAGTAGGTGCAGAGTAGGTCCCTGCTACCGGTAAGCGGTCGGCTTTGTCGGTAGCCGAGTGAGCATACATATTCCAGCCATGATCTTCAGTAGCATCCGGCGGCGGTAATTCAAACTCAATAGCCTCAGCCAAGCCATTTGAGCTGCATTTATGCTTATACAGCGTCAGCGTGGTATCCGTTAGATCCCGGAAGAAAAGCACGTATACAATGCTATCCTCATCCTGCCCAATCCATTTGTTTATCGACTGATCGTAGGACAGCTTACGCATGGTATAGTCGGTAGCGTATACCCGTCCGTCCATAGAGTAAGTAATACTGTCGGGATAGAAGGTGTGTACCGAGTGCTGGATGCCGCCCATTAATTGGAATGTCCAGTGGTAATCCCCAGTGAGAGAAAAAGGATCGGATACCAACTGACTGGCAAACTTCTGGGTTTCTTCAGCGGTGTTTTTGTAGGCGCAGGAGGCCAGTACCAGCCCTCCGAATAGCACCAAAATTAATCTTTTCATGGCGCATTATTTTTATCTGGACTTAACAAAAATAATGACCTTTACAGAATTAGAGAATGATATATATCAGGTTTTAAGGTAGCTCTAACTGGTTCAACTAAAAAGCCTGCAATCTATGAAGAAATACCTCAACCAGATTGCGGGTAATTTGCTATTCCAATCAAATGGGCTTCACTCCACGATCAGCTTTCCTTGCATTAGAGCGTAGTGGCCCGGAAAGCTACAGATATAATCGTAGGTACCGGGGGAAGGAGCCTCAAAGGTAATGGTATCAGACTCGCCACCACCGATTAATTTAGTGTGAACAATCACCTGCTC
>CAKZYJ010000256.1 GCA_937884755.1 uncultured Flammeovirgaceae bacterium | reverse complement strand
CTACCATTGTCAACTACCCTATGTACGTCAACCACGATCAGGTCGCTTTCAAACGATGGGGGCAGCAGCGAGGCGTAGAAACTTCTATCCTCGGCCCTTCCGAATGGGATATTCAGGCCCAAATCTCAGCCATTGAACAGGTAGTTGGTACCCGCCCTACCGGCTTGTTGATTAACGGTACCGATCCGGCGATTGCCTCGGCCATTGATAAAGCCGTAGAAGCCGGAATTCCTACGGTGGTTTATGATTCGGATATTCCGCTAAGTAAACGCCACGCTTTTCTGGGTACTGATTGGTACGAAATGGGTACACTGATGGGTAAGGAAGTAGTGAAGCTCATTGGTGGCAAAGGCAAGATTGTCTACCTCGGTATTTTGGGCATGACCAATATGGAAAACGGCTACCGCGGTCTGATGGACGTCATCGAGCAGTACCCAGAAATTGAATTAATTGGTAAGTACGACGACCAAGCTAATGCGGAAGTGTCAGCGAAGATTGCCGCCGATGTACTGAGTGCTAACCCTGACCTAGCCGCTTTCTGTGCGTTTACCCCTATGAGCGGCTTCGGCTGCGCCCAAACGGTGAAAGAAGCTGAAAAAGTAGGCGATGTAAAGGTCACCACCGTTAACTACGAACCAGAACTACTTACTCTGATGGAAGAAGGGGTTATTCAGCAACTGGTTTGTCAAAAGCGGGAGCTGTTCACTTGGTACGGAGCCCAATTCCTCTACGACATGGTGCATAACACCAACCAGCTTTCCAAAAACGACCGGGCGGTAGGCATTGCCAACATACCCCACTCCGTCAATACTGGTACTTTCGCTATCACTCCCAAAAATATGCAACCCTTTCTGGATAGATAAACAGAAAGAGCTTCTACACAATCTGTTATTTATCATGTATTACTAATTTTCCGGGTTTTGTTATCGGATTCTATCCTTATATTTGAGCCATGAGTCAAGAGCTATCATTTGCAGTAATCGGTTGTGGATTTTGGGCGCAGTACCAAATTGCTGCTTGGCAAGAACTAGAAGGAGCTAAGCTAGTAGCCGTGTGCGATCATGATGACGAGAAAGCCCGGCAGACAGCCAAAAAGTTCGGTGTACCTAATCACTACACTGATGCCAAGACTATGTTGGAGCGCGAATCACTGGACTTTGTGGATATTATCACCACCGTAGAATCTCATGCGGAGTTTACCCAACTGGCTGCCCGACACCAACTTCCGGCAATCAGTCAAAAGCCTTTTTCTCCTGATTTGGAGACAGCCCGGCAGATGATTATGGCTCATCGGGCCGCCGGAGTACCGCTCTTTGTACATGAAAATTTCCGGTGGCAGGCTCCTATCCGTCGGGTGAAGACAATACTAGACTCAGGGGAGATTGGCGAAGTATTCAAAGGACGGGTTACCTTTACGTCAGCCTTTCCGGTATTTGATAATCAGCCCAATTTAGCCAAACTGGATCAGTTCATTCTGGCTGATATTGGCTCCCATACGCTAGATATGGTGCGCTTTCTGTTCGGCGAAGCGGCCAATCTACACTGTATTACCCAGCGGGTGAACCCTAACATTGCGGGGGAAGATGTAGCGAATGTTTTGCTAGAAATGCACAGTGGAGTACACTGCTACGCCGAAATGTCCTACGCCTCAGTGCTGGAAAAAGAAGCTTTCCCCCATACCTTACTACTGATTGAAGGTAGTGAAGGCTCCATTCGGCTGGATCATAACTATCGGATTATAGTCACTACCCGTGAAGGGAGTTATCGCAAAGTAGCTACTCCTAAGAAATACAAGTGGGTAAACCCCGACTACGCGCTAGTTCACTCCAGTATGGTTGACATCAACCGAGACTTTCTGACGGCTCTGCAAAACGGTACACTACCCGAAACCACGGCTGCCGACAATTACCGAACGCTACAACTCGTCTACGAATGCTATCGCTCCGCCAAAATGAAGCAGGTAATCACATTAGAAGAGCCAATATTCTCTTAATAATGTATTCAGGTTTTAATGTGTTATTGTGTTCATATAATTGCGCTTGCTTATATTACACGAGCACTATTTCATAGCGACATAAATACCTAAACACATGAACACATTACGTCCCATTCGCGCTATCTACCTGATTGAAACAGCTTTTCCGCTGGAGCAAGCGGCAGAGATTATGGCCGGTGAGCAGTCGTCCGGTACGTTTGTAAAGACTCCAGGTGAGACAGACGAGCTGAAAGAGAAGCACGCCGCGCATATAGAAAGCATAGAGATAGTAGGTGAAACCAATCAGCCTTCGTTACCGGGAGCCAGAGTGCCGAAAGGTGCAACTGACCCAACTTATCAGCAGGCGAAGGTTACGCTTTCCTGGCCGCTGGAGAATGTGGGCACCAACCTTTCTAACCTAATGGCTACGGTGGCGGGTAACCTATTTGAACTTGCTCCATTCTCTGCCCTCAAACTGCTGGATATTGCCCTACCCGAAGCATTTCAGCAAACCTACCCCGGTACCCAGTTTGGCACGCCAGGTACACGCAAGCTGATTGGGATAGACGACCGCCCCATTATTGGAACTATTATTAAACCCAGCGTGGGACTTAATCCCGAACAAACGGCTCAGCAGGTAAAAACCCTGATTGAAGCCGGACTGGACTTTATTAAAGACGATGAACTGATGGGCGACTCGCCTCACTCGCCCTTCGAGCAGCGGGTAGATGCCGTGATGGAAATAATTAACCGCTACGCCGACCAGCATGGCAAGAAACCCATGTTTGCCTTCAATCTTAGCGGGGATATTGACGATATGCTGCACCGCCACGACTACGTTTTGCAAAAAGGAGGTACCTGCGTAATGGCCAGCCTTAATTGGGTGGGCATTAGTGGTATAGCCAAACTACGGCAGCACAGTCAGTTGCCCATTCACGGGCATCGTAACGGTTGGGGGTTGTACTCTCGCTCAGAAGCAATTGGATTGGAATTCCCGGCCTATCAAACCATCTTCTCCTTAGCAGGAGTCGACCATCTGCATACTAACGGCATCCGTAACAAGTTCTGCGAAACCGACGAATCGGTGCTTCGCTCTATCAAATCTTGTCTCAACCCCACCGGAGGAGGTTATCCGGTAACGCCCGTAATTTCATCGGGGCAGTGGGCCGAGCAAGCGCACGATACTTACCAAGCTATTCAGAGCGTAGATTTGATGTATCTCTGCGGGGGAGGCATTACTGGACATCCCGGAGGGCTAGCTGCCGGGGTTCGTAGTATTCAACTCGCCTGGGAGGGCGCCATGCAAGGAAAAACCATCTACGACTTACAAGATCAGCACCCAGAAATTCAGCAGGCGATTGAACTATACGGAAGTAAATAATTGAAGGAGGCACTATCACATAGCAGGATTTCACTCTCCCAATATTACTTTTAGAAGCTTTTTTCATACATTCAGAGGAATATTTAACCAAACTACACAACAATGGAAGGTATTTTAGACCTCGTAAACTCTGATCTTGGAAAAACTATCATTAATGGAGTATCACAATCAACTGGAACAGATCAGGCTAAAACCGGTAGTGCCCTCACCATGGCTCTCCCTGTACTGATGAAAGCCATGCAACGTAATGCCTCCAACCCGGAAGGAGCTCAGGGGCTGATAAATGCACTCAACAAAAAACACGATGGCAGTATTTTAGATAACCTCGGCGGTTTATTTCAAGGAGGGGTAGATGATGCCGTAAAGACTGATGGTGAAAAAATCTTAGGCCACGTATTGGGGCAACGACAGCAAGGCGTTCAGCAGGTAATTGGTCAGAAATCGGGCTTAGATCCCAATGCGGTAGCCAACATATTGAAGGTAGCTGCCCCCATTCTAATGGGCATGATGGGCAAGCAAGCTCGTCAGAGCAATGTAAATTCTCAGGGTGACTTAGGCGGATTGATTGGAGGGATGTTGGGAGGCAGCAAAACTAAAAACGAACAAGGCTTTTTAGAGCAGATATTAGACGCCGATGGCGATGGCAGCGTAGTAGACGACGTAGCCGGCATGGTACTGGGCGGAAATAAGCAAAAAGGCGGTCTTGGCAGCCTACTAGGTGGTCTCTTTGGGAAATAATGCGATGATTGATGATTGATGATTGATGATTGATGATTGATGATTGATGATTGATGAT
>CAKZYJ010000255.1 GCA_937884755.1 uncultured Flammeovirgaceae bacterium | reverse complement strand
AAGCAGACCGACAATTGAACCTAACGCAGCTACTACGTAGTTCATAGCTGCCCTCTTCAGAGCGTCTTTCGCCATACCGTACTCATTGGGCGAAGCAATGTTGCGCGACTGAATCCAGGCTAACGCTCGCTTACTGGCATCAAATTCAACCGGTAAGGTTACCAGCGAGAAGAGCGTAATTACTGCGTAACAGGCAATAATAACTAACAGTGCGGTATTGATAGAAAAGAAGCCTCCACCACTTCCGTAGAGAAATCCGCTACCTAAAAACAAAAACAAAACCACAAAATTTAGCAGACGGGCACTCACGTTTTGTACGGGTACCATTGCCGACCGAAACTCTAGAAAGCTATACGCGGTAGCGTGTTGCACTGCGTGACCACATTCGTGAGCCGCTACCGCAGCAGCAGCTGCTGAGCGTCCGTGGTATACTTCTTCACTTAAGTTTACCGTTTTGTTGGCTGGATTGTAGTGATCCGTTAATCGGCCCGGTACTGATATTACTTGCACATCGTGAATACGATTATCGCGTAACATCTGCTCCGCAATCTCACGACCAGTTAAGTCCGCATTCCAGCGGATTTGGGAATACTTTCTGAATTTGTTCTTTAGCCTCCGGCTTACAGCGAAGCTCAGAATGGCTACTCCTATAAATAATAAAATATATATTGACATTTTTTTTAATGTATTAAACTGCTAATAAATGTATCCTTTCTGTTGCATTTCAACGAAAATGAAACTACAAGGTTTTTGCCATAAAGCAGTACTGTGGCACAAAAAATTTTACTTTCGGTAGTAGCTTAAGCCTCCGAGAGTTTGGTCTTCGCCTTTCGGGAAGTTAGTACTGATATTATGAAAAAGGCAGTAGCGCCCATCAAAATAAATGAGATCGTTTGCATTCCGTGGACTAAAGTTGCGAATAGTACCCCATCACTCTGATTGACGCCGTAGAGCAGTAATACTCCACTTACCAGAGCGTGAAATGTTCCAAATCCGCCCTGCACAGGTGCGGCCATGCCTAAGCTTCCCATCACTAGCACCGCTAAACCAGCACTCGCTCCTAACCCCTTGGTTTCCGGGATGGCGTAGAATACTACATAAGACATTAAAAAATACATAGCCCACATGCCAGCAGTGGCCAACCAAAATTGTCCCTGCTTTTTAATCTTACCCAGGCTAGTAGCTCCTCGTAGTACTTCCCGCACCAATGTCTGAGCTTTCTGAAGAAGTGCATTATGCTGCAGTTTATGGCGATAGGCACGAGCGAACAGGTACATACTAATGGCCCCCACTAGCATAATACCAACAAGAACATAAATAGCGAATACATTCTCTCCTAATCCACTAAGTTTTTCCTGCCAAAATCCAGTAATAAAATCATTCAGGCGACGGAACTCAACAATGAACAAAAATGCCATCAACAAAAACAGTGAAAAAAGATCAACCAACCGTTCGGCTACTACTGTTCCTAACGAAGTGGTTATCGGCACCTTTTCCAGTTGTCGCATTACTCCACAGCGGGTTACTTCCCCCATTCGCGGAATGATCAGATTAGCGAAGTAAGCTACCAACACCGCCTGTAACGTACGAAAAACGGTAAGCTTTTCGTAGCCCAGCGGAGCCAGCATCAGATTCCAGCGGTAAGCGCGTAATATGTGGCTGATAATAAAAATAATGACCGCCAGAATTACCCACTGGTATTGTACCTCCTGTAGCTTTGCTACAATGGTGGCTGCATCCATATTGCGGAAAACCCAGTAGAGCAACCCACCCGCAATGGTCAGAGAAATAACATACTTAAGAACCCCTTTGAAATTAAGAGAAGCCTTCATGTAGCTTAATGAATCAGTCGGTTATCCTGGTCGGGAAAAATAATAGTGGGCTGAAACTGCTTGGCTTCCTCCAAGGGCATAGATGCGTAGGATATAATAATTACAACATCGCCCACTTGCACCTTGCGTGCTGCTGGACCATTCATGCAAACCATTCCGCTTCCCCGCTCACCTCTTATAACGTAAGTTTCTAGTCGCTCACCGTTGTTAACATTTACGATCTGCACTTTTTCGCCCTCAATGAAATTGGCAGCATCCATCAAATCTTCGTCAATAGTAATGCTGCCCACGTAGTGTAACTCAGCCTGAGTGATCTTCACCCGGTGAATTTTCGATTTTAAAACCTCTATGTTCATATAGTCACCTACTCGTATACGAGTGTACTAACGGTCTGATGAAGGCAAGTGTTCCTCACTAGGTGCTTCTCCTTACTGTTAACCTTAAATTCTCATGTATCAATCAAATGAATATTTTGTGAGGATACCAAAGAATAATAGAATAGCAATTTCATTCATAACAAATCTCATTCCATGTTAATTGCATATTAAGTATTTTCATTTTTTGATAATATTCATGGTATTTTTTAGGATAAATATCTAGTTTCTGTAAATTAGGTACCTCACTACTGTCTTCTAGTTATGACCTCCAATAGAAATGCTTCTGCTTAGTCTTCAATTTAATTTTTTTCACAATATCATTTTCGTTGGTATCACTATCGGTTTTCTTTTAGGTCTATTGTTACTAACTACACCAACTTTTCATAAAAGAGCCAATGTCTTTCTAGCAACCTTCCTCCTATCATTTTCTTTGAATAACCTGTATTATTTTTTCATTGATGTTCATCTCAATACCTCCCTTCCCATTCTAAATTTCTTGCCAATCTCTCTTAAAACGCTAATTCCAGTTGCTGCTTACTTTTATATTTCATATACTCTATGGCCTGATAATAAGCTCACTGTAAAACACTGGCTGTTGTTTTTACCACCTGTTGGTCAGTTAGTATTTTATACATCTTTGACGGCTCTGTATTGTTTTTCTTCAGAAATGCTCACTACAAACCTGGACACATTTAAAAAGATATTCCGGTTAGATGAATTGTTATCAATTGTGTTTACAATCATTCTAACTACAGCTATTATTAAGCGTATGCAGACTTGTAAAGAGACGAAGGAGTGTAGTAAGGAGCATCTACGTTGGGCGAAGCAGTTCCTACTGTTAGGAATAACTGCTATACTACTGTGGATTATTCCTTTCTTGTACCTTTATTTTACTGAGAATTATCAGGAATCGGCATTTTATCCAATGTGGTCATTTTCTTCTGTATTGATCTGCTGGATTGGTGTAAAGGGATTTAAACGTCCCGATTTTTTTCGAGGAACTACCCTTTTGCCAAATTCAAAGAAAGAACTACAAGAATCACCCTTAACTACTGAAGATCACTTATTGAATAATTTGCGAGAGGCAATGGTCATCAAAAAACCCTACAGAGACCCTAATTTAAGTGTTAAAGATTTAGCGATATTATTGGGAATTAGTATCAATCAATTAAGGAAAATGGTTAGGATAGAGAAAGGTAACTATAATAAATTTATTAATAGTTACCGAGTGGAAGAGGCTAAAAAACTACTAACAAATCCTCAAAACGCCCATTTTACTATAGAAGCTATCGGTGAAATGGCTGGATTTCGTTCTCGAGCTACCTTTTTTAGCGCTTTTAAACAATACACCAACAGAACTCCACAGCAGTACAAATATGAGAACCTCCGAGTACAACAATCTTACGAGTCTAGATAAATACTATTGAGTCTGAATAAGTATTATTCTATCTAATAAAATTATACTTCCGCCGTATTAGACTCTATTCGTTAACTCAATGGCTACATTGGGATATAAAAATTTTTATAACCCTTAAAAAATGTAGCTATGCACAACCTCAAACCTGTTTTTAAGCTAATCCGCCAAACGAGACGTAAAGCTCCACTTACCCTTTTATTCTTGTTCATTGTAGCAGTTGCTTGTAACGAACAGGAAGAATTAGTTACCCCTGAAATTAGCGATACCCCTGAAATTAATTGGCAGTTTCTTTCTGAAGAAAATGCTTCTATAGATAAGATAAAGCAGTGGTACGAAAGCGAAATGAGTAGTTTAGATGAAAATTACTTGAGGAAGAATAAGCAAGAGCCAGCGTGGTTTATAGCTGAACATTCTTCCTTTGGAAAAGGGAAATCAGTGACCGCCGTTCCGTTGATGGAGAAAGATAATGAAAGCTCCTTGAAGACTCTATATCTGTTTGAGGGGGAAGAAGGAATTAAAGGGTTTGTTCTAGAGCAGAAACCCGATAAAAGAGAAGATATATTGCTGACCGAAGATTTTTCGGGCGAAGTATCTCTGTATTCGTTAGATGGAAAACTCCGCACTTCTTCTGAGCTAGAGCACGGAAAAA
The DNA here is from genome assembly GCA_937884755.1 of uncultured Flammeovirgaceae bacterium. Taxonomy (GTDB): domain Bacteria; phylum Bacteroidota; class Bacteroidia; order Cytophagales; family Cyclobacteriaceae; genus Tunicatimonas. The sequence continues at coordinate 18,214 of CAKZYJ010000255.1, read as the reverse complement.
CTACCAAAACCAAGCGAACCAGTATTTCTAGCCGAGCAATGTCTACCTTACGCACTAATGATGAAGATTGGGCCTGGACAAACATCATGAATGAAGTGATAATTACTGGTACTGATGAAAGCAGTGGGGGAAATGGCTTCGTTAATATGGCTAGCTTTGAGTATAAGCCGATAGAAAGAGTATTTCCTGGTACTTCTTACGATGGACGATCTCAAGGTATGCACCATTACTCTGTTCCTCTTTCTTCTTACTCTAGCCGCCATATTCCTTTGGATTTTGAAGGTAACGGCCCAATAGTTGATATTCGAGAAGTAATAAACTGCTTTCATCAGGCCGGAAGTGGTAGAAACCGTAGTGTCACTATATACGTAGATCAACCCCTAGAAGGTATGCCTTCTAGATGGAATATTTATAATGCAAAAACCAAGGTAGGACACACTTTCGTTAAGCTCTCAATGGAAACTTATGATGGCCGTAAAATCGAAAAGATTGTTGGGTACTACCCGAAAAATAGTAGTGTCAATCCAATAGCTAGTGATCACACAGATGAAGGAGTTTTTAGAAATGATAATAATCGGCGCTATGATGTTAGCGTTACTATCAATAATGTTTCTCCTTATAACTTTAGTCGGGTGATGTCATATTTAGAGCGCATGCACAATACCACATATAATCTAAACAGTCAGAACTGCACTGATATAGGCTTGGAAGTAGCTAAAAGAGCCGGTCGTACCTTACCTGATCCCCAAGTAACTTGGCCTTTTGGAGGCGGCAGTGCACCTGGCCCTTTAGGGGAGGTATTGCGTAATCATTCGTGCAGTAGCTGCACTATTGATGATGAGGGAGGAAGAGCTTATTCCGAGTATGCTTCAGGAGGTGGATGCTAAACAGATAGTAATTAGGATGATTGCTTCATTTTATCAAATCAGAATAATCATGAAATAAGCTATCATCCTTATATAATTATTTAGTACTATTATACAAACATCAATTATGAGGTATTTATTAATAGCAATGTCAATTACAGGTATTTCCTTTACTAGTTATGGGTTGGCTGATCCTCACTCAGATTCTCTAGAGAGAAAAAGGGTGAACAATATTAAGTATGTACTAGAAGCAATCAATGATGGGTCTCTTAATACCGTTTCTATATTTACAGAAGCTTTTGATCTGAATCAGGGTAGTGTACCTGATGATACTGTAGGCTATCATGATTGGCTCAATCTGTATCTATCGCAGGCCTTAGATACCTTATCTGAAGAAAGGATAATGAAGATGTCTATTCTCGAGAAACGTATTCTCTGTCACGAAATATATTTTCAGGATTTGAATAAAAGATTAAAAACAGTACAATCGAAATACATCCAGATTTTTCCTTATTCAGACATAAAAGATCCGAAATCTTTTGATAGAGGTTATATAGTTCATGAAAGTGAAGCTGAAAACGCCTATGTAGTTACCTACCCTTATCAAGGCTCTAGAAAAGCAGAATATGTTGTATTTGGTGAAGATAGTAAAATACGGTCAATGGCTCATGTAGTGGAAGAAACTGGCCTAGTAATAGGAAGTTTTATGTTCCTCTGACATGGTGATGAGTGTTATTATGCACATTTTAGCGTGAAGTATAGTAAAGGCTGTTCTGCTGAACGGTCTTTCTCTACTCTCTTTCTTAATCAGCCTAAGTCAAGACCCTCTTCATCAACAACGAGTAGCCACGATTGAATATGTTTTAGAATCTCTTAAAGAAGATTCTGTCGATACCAGAACTATTCTTAACGAAGTTTTTGATGAAACCACGGGGCCTTATCCTTTCGATAAAGGGTATGATGATTGGCTTAATCTCTATTTATCCCAGAAGGTAGATACTTTTTCTAAAGAAGAAGCCCAAGAGTTATCTATCCAAGATAAGCGCATTCTAAGCCACGAAGTCTATTTTCAGCAATTAAAAAAGAGGCTAAAAGCGGCCGACTATGCTAGTATGCAGATTATTCCATACACAAGTGTAGAAGACCCAAAGTCTCTTAGTAGTGGTAATACTGTTGATGAAAGCGAAGTGAATAATACATATGTCGTGATTTATTCTTATCAGGAAGGTAAAAAAGCAGAATACATACTGTTTAATGAGAACGATAAAATTCGCTCAATAGCTCATATAACATGGGCTCCGGGCGAGTCTATAAGTGGAGTTACTTTTCTTTAAAGTATTGCATTGTCTAATTCCTTATCTTCAGATCATCCGTTTCACTGTGCTTCTCGCACACTACTGATAATCTTTGCTCTAGGCTTAGTAGCTATATCTTACTGGTTTAACAACATGGTCGGAGGGTGGGTGAGCTTTGAGAATATTTTTTATTTCTTTTTTGGGGTAGTAGCCACCCTGATACTGGCTTTACTACGAAGTATTTCTGGTAGTAGAAAAATATATCGCTTCACCACTGTTGATATTGTTCTCACCCTTTTCGTCAGTTACGTAATAGCTCGAACAATACTGATAAACTATGCCCTCTGGGAAAACGAACCACTTCTAATTTTCATCGCCCTGTATTCGCTGTTCTTTGTTTACAAAACAATATTTTGCTGTAATGCACAGGTATTTCAGCTTTTCTTAGTGGGTTTCCCTGGATTAGCACTACTAGCTTCAGGTCACGGTATACTACAATACTTAGGCATTGTAGAGAGTAATAGTGACTTATTCAATATTACGGGCACCTTCGTTAATCCGCAAATTTATGGGGGGTATTTAGCCTCGCTGTTACCTTTTACATTTGCGCTTTACTACTACTCAAAAAATTTGAGACGTGAACGATTCTTTACTCATTTATCCTGGGTTAGCATAGCCTTCTTATTAATAGCATTGGTGCTATCTCAATCGCGTGCTGCCTGGTTGGCAAGTATCGTAAGCGTAGCCTTTCTTCTACAATACCAAAGTCGGTGGTTTGCAAAAGTAAAGTTATTGGTTAAGCAACCTGTCGTTCTGATAGGATTATCTATTGGCGTACTTTTTTTCTTTGGTTCACTTATCTTTTTAAAGCTAGACTCCGCAGCCGGACGGCTGTTAATCTGGAGAGTTAGTCTACCCATGTGGTGGGATAATCTTTTATTAGGGATAGGATACGGTCAGTTTAAGGTGCAGTATTTGGATTACCAAGCCGCTTTTTTTACCTCATACGCTGGGTTAGACTATGCTGAAAAAATAGCTGGTATGACGCATTATGCCTTCAATGAGTTTTTGCAAATTTCTATTGAACTTGGTGTCATCGGTCTGATACTTTTTCTCATCCTGTTAATTGTAATTTTCAGCCCCATTAGTAGCACGAATGTAAATTTAGCAAATAGAAGATGGCGTGGCGTTGTAGCTCAAAGCTGTATTATCAATATTCTTATTTTTTCTCTTTTTTCGTATCCATTTAGCATACTCCCTATCCATCTTCATTTTTTCGTATCACTTGCCTTGCTATCAAGCGTTACAGATACCCAGTATATGTTCACTCTGAGGAAGCCTATTTTCATAGCAGCTATTCTTGTCTGTATCGTCTTCGGTCAACTTCAGTGGAAGCGATTTCAGGCCACAAAACAATGGAGACAAGCAGCTTCTACTTTTTCCTTTGATAGGGAATCCGCTATTGCCCAATACGAAAAGGTATATCATACTTTGAACTATAAAGGGGAGTTTTTGTATAACTACGGTGCTGAGCTTTCTGAGGCAAGTTACGCGATTCAAAGTATCGATGTTCTCGAGCAGGCAAAAGAGAAATTTAATCACCTAGATTTGCATTTATATCTAGGTAAAAGTTATCAAGAAATAGGGGAAGTATTAAAAGCGGAACAGGCTTTTTTACATGCCAAAAATATGATTCCCCATCGGTTCTTGCCAAGATACCTATTGGTGAAACTATATCAGGATATGGGTGCTAGCGAAAAGGCCGTATTAATGGCTAAGTCGATTTTAAACATGGAAGAGAAAGTCCCCTCAAATATAGTTCAAGAGATTAAGTCTGAGATGAAAGAATTTCTTTCAAAAGGCCAGCTATAAATTGTTATGAAAAGACTGTTACTCTTTCTCATTTGTATTATTTGCGGTTGTGTTGATAAACATGATACATCAAAAAATGTATTCGATATTTTAGCTGAGGGCAAAGGGTCGGATTTAAAAAATGTAGTAGAATTTTATAAAAATACTGGCGATAGTTTAAAACTTGAAGCTGCTTATTTCCTGCTGCAAAATATGCCCGGTTTGGGGTCAGAGCATGTAATCATCGCCAGCGATAGTGGAAAGATAAACTACTACGATTATCTATCAACCAATAGCAGACCTGATACTTTAAATCTAGTCTATGAAAGTGATTTCGTAGAAGATGTTCATCAAATTTCATCTGAATATCTAATTGAGAATATTGAGAAAGCCTTTACTGCCTGGGAAAACGCTCCGTGGAGAAATGAAGTAAAATTCAAGGATTTCTGTGAATATATCCTTCCTTATAGATTTGGTTATGAGTTGCTAGAAAACTGGCGCGATAGCGTACATTACCAGAATACTTGGGTACTAGATTCTATTAAAAAAAGTGAAAGCCTCAAGACTGCTTGTACCTTAATCAATAATGACATCCGATCGTGGTTTACTTACGTAAATACACAAAGCACCTCAGACTTACTCCTCTCGTATAGTAAGCTACATAATGTCAAAGCAGGCTCATGTCTAGGGTTTACAGGTATTAACGCTTTTACCATGCGTACCTTTGGCATTCCAGTTATGGTAGATTTCGTGCCCTACTGGGCTGATGCAAACGGAGGACACTCTTGGAACTCAATTCATATACAAGACAGCCTCTTCGGCTTGCTGTGGGAAACAGGACTTTCGAGTACTCATGAGCTATTTCCTTACGACGAAAAAGGAGAGCTCCTCCATAGTGTTTTTCGAAAGAGCGGTAAAGTTTATAGAAAAACTTCCCAAATAATGGAAAACAGTTTAGCGGAAATCTGTGCCAATAGGGATAATATTCCCCCGCTATTTCGCAATAATCGAGTGAAAGACGTAACTCAGAGGTATCTACCGGTTTCCGATGTGCGTATTCAGCTTCACAGAAAATTTATTCAAAATAACTACGCCTACATATGCGTCTTTAATAATGGTCAGTGGGAGGGGATTCAGTGGAGCAAAATTTCGGCTACTGGTTATACAGATTTCAAAGATATGGGAAGAGACATCGTTTATCTGGTTTCTGTATACGAACAAGGCAAGTATATACCTGCCTCTAGGCCATTTCACTTAACTAGCGAAGGTGAAATCGTACTTTTAAAAGCAGACACCACTCATTTAGCAAACTTTATAGTAGAGAAAAGATCCCACGATGTATATATATCGTACCCTGATCACAAAATAATACCCGGTAAAAGCTATTTACTCTACTTCTGGCAATATGATGACTGGAAGTTACTAGAAAAGAAAGAAGCTCTTAGTAGATCTATCGTATTCACTAAGATTCCTTCTAAAGGACTATACCGCCTGCGAATGTATGGCTCAGGTGGCACAGAAAGAATATTCTTGTATAAAGATTCACAACAAGTCTGGATGTGACAAACTAGTAACCAGTTATCAATATATTGTCAATCAACCGAACCTCTCCCACGTAGGCAGCTACGCAGAAGGCAACAGCTTCAGTTTGACCGTCATCTTTTACCGAGCGAAAGCTGATCGGATCTACTGCTTCCAGATACTCCAGCCGGATGTCCGGATGCTGGTCTAGCTGCTGTACCGCTTGTTTTCGGGCTGCTGCCGCTTTCACTCCGCCATCGTATAGCTGCTTTGCCAAAAGCAGCGCTTGGTACAACTGAGATGCCTGTTGCTTTTCTTCGGTACTAAGCCATTGATTACGTGAAGAAAGTGCCAGTCCGGAAGCTTCCCGCACAATTGGCACCGAAATAATTTCTACCGGCATAAAAAAATCTTGCACCAACTTCCTGATAATGGCCAGTTGCTGTAAATCCTTCTGACCAAAATACGCCCGATGCGGCTGTATCATATTAAGGAGTTTAGCCACTACTACCCCCACTCCACTAAAGTGGCCTGGTCGATAGTGGCCCTCCAATACTTTATCCAGTTGTCCAAAATCAAGCTGTACTACTGATGATTTAGCTTGGGGATACATGATCTGGTCTGATGGGCAAAATACCACATCACAATCCATACTTTCCAGCAGTTCCAGATCTTCTTTCAGCGTACGTGGATATTTTTCTAGATCGGCCGGATCGTTAAACTGAGTGGGGTTTACGTAAATGCTGCATATAGTCACATCGTTATCTTGCTTGGATGCCTTCAGAAGGGCGCGATGCCCATCGTGTAAAGCCCCCATGGTCGGTACCAGCCCCACAGAATGCCCATTTTTCTGCTCAGACACATAAGTTCTGACCAAATCCAGTTCTTGAAATACTTGCATTATACATAGTTAAAGTAGGCCTTGCACGACAATTTAGACCTCAAAATGGAACGCAAATGGAAATATGATAATAATTTCGTATTTTTGCCTATGCATTTCACTTACCTTTAAAACCCACGAAGATATGTCGAAACTCCGTATTCTTTATGTAGCTAGCGAGATTAATCCTTTTCTACAAACCTCCGAAGTAGCCGATTTTGTGCGCAAATTACCGCAAGGAATGCAGGAACGAGGGATGGAAATCAGGATTCTGGTGCCTCGCTTCGGGCTGATTAACGAGCGAAAAAACCGGCTGCATGAGGTGGTGCGACTGTCAGGAATCAATATTGCCGTAGGAGACGAAGAAAAGCCCCTTACTATTAAAGTAGCGTCCATTCCTAATGCCAAGTTGCAAGTATACTTTATTGATAACGAAGACTACTTCCACCGAAAATCTGTATTCTTTGACAAGGAAAATAACTTCCATGCCGACAACGATGAGCGAGCTATTTTCTTCTGCAAGGGCGTAATTGAAACCGTAAAGAAATTAGGTTGGGCCCCCGATATTGTACACTGCAATGACTGGATGACTAGCTTAATTCCAATGTACTTGAAGACGACCTACAAAAATGATCCGCTCTTCCATACTACCAAAACAGTATTCACCGTTTACAACAACAAGTTTGAGTTTAAGTTTAACACTGATCTCATTGAAAAGGTGAAAATGATGGATATTGAAGACAGTATGTTAGCTAGTCTTCAGTCCGCTGATTACGAAGGCTTTATCAAAATCGGAATGCAATATTCCGATGCGGTAATTAAGGCCGAAGAAGAGTACAGCGAAGATCTCGTTCAGCTTTTTGATGAGTTTGATAAAGACAAGAAAATTGACACAATTGAGCAAGGCGACGATTTATTGGACTCGTATTATAACCTCTACAACGAACTCGTTGGCTAAAAAAAATGTGGGGTGGCTGTTGTGGCTCACCCCATTTCTCTTTTCCTGCGAAAGCGACGAGATACTGAGTTTACCACAGGAACCCGGTGACCAAAACCTCAACCTCTATTTCACCGATATTCCGCTTTCTTACTCGTTGGTCCAGCTCGACTCAATATTTACGAGTCGAACGTCTAATAGTATAGACTATCATCTTTTGGTTGGCAACTCCCGTAGTGAGTTGTTCGGAAATGTGCAAGCTCAGGCGTTTACCGAACTGACCCTAGATACCCGTACCGAAGTTACTGCCGAGGATGAGTTTGATTCGCTGGTGCTAATTTTGGTGAACGATTATTTTTACGGAGATGCTAGCCGAGCCGCAGATCAGACCATTGGTATTTATCAGTTAGCCGATACGCTAGCCAGGAAAAGCCACTACAGTCAGGATAAAGCGGAATTTCTGTCCGATCCTCTGGCGGAGTTTCCTCTGAGCCCTAATCCAGATGTAGATTCTTCGCCCGATACACTGCGTATTCCCTTAGTCGGGAGCTTGGGCCAGAATTTATTTGACTTGGCTCAAGCGAACGCTGAAACCCTACAGACGGATAGTGCCTTCCGACTGTTCTTTCCGGGTATTGCCCTTACTTCACCGGTTGAAAGTGGCTTTGTAGCTGGTTTTAATCCTGATCTACTCAGGCTAGCGATGTACTTTAGTACTAGTGACGAAACTAGTTCAACATCCTACACATTCGACATTAGCGCCAATCGGGCTATTACGTATAATAATATAGAAGCCGATCGCTCGGGCACCCCCTTAGCTAGCCTGGTTACTGAAGATGAAACTTTCGACGCACAGGATGGGGGGTTTTACTTACAATTAGGTACCGGACTCACGCCCGTTTTAAGTCTGCAACCAGTGGCAGACTTTATCAAAAACATTGAAGACAGTATCGGGAATATCAACAACAGTGACCGTTCTCGCCTACGGGTAAACCGGATAGACCTATACATTGGTACTACTCCGTTGGGAGAGGGACAACCTCTCCCCGAAGCAATAGTAGGTTTTGGTTTCGAAGAAGATTTTTCTATTAAAAGTGATACTAATAGTATCGGAACCCTAATACCAAGAGTACTTGTGGCCGACGATATTCAGCCTACCAGAAGTGGCTTGTATCCAATACCACCTACTGAATCAGTTTTTCAGGCGCAAATTACCCGGCACATTCAGTCTCTAATAGACGAAAGCCCCATTACAGAAGCTGAACTTATTCTCCGTTCTCCTAGTAGCACTGCGTTGGGAAACACTCTCAACCAGATTGTGGCCGAACCCGACAGCGTAATCGCCAAAATATATTATACGCTGCTAGAATAACTCCGGCAGGGTTATTTGCTGGAGATGGGGAAGTAATGCTCCGGAATCTTCTAACACAATGATGTTTTCTACCTGTTCGGTGCCGTAGGCAAAATGCACCTCTACGTAGAATTCATAAATTGCGTAAAGTTTTACTTGGTACTGTTCGGTAAGCCGGGTGCTGAGTGGCGTTCCAGCTGAATAGAGAAGTGATGACTTACCAGTGAGGGACAAACCTCTAAAAGTTGCGCTATCCATAGTAATAAAGGCAAAAAATAATCGAGCGGCTACAATAAGCTTTTCTCACAGAAGATTATACAGCCCCTGTCTCTCCGTAAAGCTACAAAAAATACTGCTACATTAGCTGTCTCGGGCCGTAAATAATTTCCCATATGCCGCTGCTACCCAAAAGAATAGAAACAAAGTTCGGAAATCGTACTCGCGTGCGAGTATGTGCGATCTGTCTTCAGGAGGACGATTTGCTGCTAGTCTGGCACCGTGGTTTATCTAAGTTAGGGTCTTTTATTGCCCCTCCGGGCGGTGGTATTCATTTTGGCGAGTCGGCGGAAGATGCTCTTCAACGAGAAGTGAGGGAAGAAACCGGGCTAGATATCGTGCCTGATCAGTTTTTATTTGTGCACGAATACGTGGCTCCGCCACTGCATGCGGTTGAATTATTCTTTTCAGTGAGAATTAACGGCGGTACCTTGAGCACTGGCACTGACCCTGAAATGCAACAAGAGGAACAGCTTATTGAGCGGGTACAATTCGTATCTCCACCAGATATTTCTGAAATGATCGCTGTGAAAAAGGTGGAATTTCATCGGATGATTGAATATTGCCCGCACCCTAAATCACTACTATCTTTACGAGGGTATTTCAAATTTGATCAGAAAACCCGAAATTAGCATGCTCGTTACATTTGAGTTACTGACTAAATCGTTATTTTGCACCAAATTGCTAACCTATGAGCCTAACTAAAATCTTAACCATTGTATTTTTATTAATTGCAGTGGGAATCGCTTATTACCTATTTGACCGTATTAAGTTTAGTATTGAAGAGGACGAACGCATTGCCCGCATTGAGTCTCTCGTTATTGACAAACTGAAGTTTATTCGCGATGCTGAGTTACTCTATAAAGAAGCCAACGGACAATACACCAGCGACTGGAATAAGTTGATCAGCTTTTTAGACACTGGTAAGCTATACATTGTGCAACGGCGTGAGGAAACCACTCTACTGGATTATGGTGCAGAAGAAACTACCAAATACATCGATACTTTAGGTAGTATTCCGGTGCGGGATACGCTGTACTACAACCCGGTCTACGATAAATTTCAGTTAGAAAATATTGCCACTATTCCGGTTACTAACAAACAGTTTGAGCTTTTTGCCGATAAAATTAAACGTGGTAATGTGGAGGTGGATGTGTTTGAAGTAGTAGATACGGCTCCAGTCAATCCCGCCCGTCGTGGCGAGGAAAGTATTAAAGGTCCCCTTCGGGTAGGCTCCCGTACCGAAGTAACCACCGGGGGTAACTGGGAATAGCGTATCAATCAACCATAGTTTGTTTTGGCGTATTCCGTTGGAAACTATACTCTAGCTAGAAAAATTTCGGACCCTCAGTTCAGTGTTGATCATATTGATCAATACGATCTGTTACTACTGGCTGGACAATACGATTTTCAGTTCGCCGTAGTAGATGCTCTGCAGCAGCGATGCTTGCTGGTAGAAGACTATACCTTTTCTAATGCTGGTACCGATGTGGGTGAAACTTACCGTACGCTCATTGAGGAGCATCAACTTCTGATGGCAGGGTACTGGAACCGGGTGAAACTGGCTATAAAAAGCCAGCATTTCACGCTAGTGCCCTCTACTTATTTTTCCGCAGAAAATGCAGCCCACTATCTCACGCTGGTTACCAATACTCCATCAAACAAATACTCAATAAATCACTATCGGTTCAAAGAGCTTGATGCAGTGATGGTATTCGGCGCTGAGAAGCAACTAGTGGAACGGCTCCGAAGCACCTATCCTTCTCAGGATGTTGGGATCATTAGCCAGGGTAGCGCGTTTATTGAGGGAGTTCGACAGGTAGACGCTGGTTCTTACTATCGAAACATGTACCTCTTCATAGACCAACAGCACGTTAGTGTGGTAGTGTTAGAAGATCAAAAGCTCGTACTCTACAACCGCTTTGTTTATCAAACCCCGAACGATATCGTGAAGTATGTTCTAACAGTTTTTCAGAAACTGGAGATGGATCAGAACGAAACGAAAGTAACTGTCTGGGGAAATTTTACGGAGCAATCGGAGCAGTATGCCGCTCTGTACCAGTACATCCGGGAACTTAACTACGGTACCAAGCCCGACTTTCTGAAATTCTCCCACATGTTCGACGAGGCCCCGGATCATCAATACTTCGATTTGTACAGTATGTACCTTAGTGAGTAGTTGCTATGAAACGCATTGCCCTTTTTCCTGGCTCATTTGACCCCTTCACCCGAGGTCACGAAGATATTGTACGGCGAGGGCTATCACTATTTGATAAGGTAATAGTAGGAGTGGGCCACAATAGCCGGAAGAAGCGCTACTTCCCGATTGACACTATGCTAGGCTATATTCATCAGACTTTTCAGGATGAAGACCGGATTGAGGTAATTACCTACGATGAGCTTACGGCCGCCCTGGCCAAACGCTTTGAGGCTCAGTACCTGCTTCGCGGATTACGAAATACCACTGATTTTGAGTATGAAAACAGTATTGCTCAGGTAAACCGCTACCTGAATACCGAGCTAGAAACTGTTTTTTTAATTACTTCGCCGCCCTACGCCCATATTAACTCGTCCATTATTCGAGAGGTGCACCGCTACGGTGGCAATGTAGAAGAATTCCTTCCCTACAAACTCTGATTTTCCAGTTTCTGGTAGTACTGCCTAAATACATAACGGATGGAGAAGTATGAATCGTAAAGTGCCTGATGAACCTGTTGGGTAGTCATCCAGCGTACTTCGGTAATTCCCTCTTCGGTTTGAGGCTTTAATGCACTATCATCCAGGCAATCCATCGCAAACCAGTAAGTTTGCTTAAGGTATTTCTTTTTGTTACGCGTATAAGTATGCCAGGTCTGGCAAATCTCATCGTGAGGGTTCACCTGCACGCCGCATTCTTCTTCTACCTCCCGTACTGCACCTTCTAGCGGTGATTCATTCTTTTCTAGTTTGCCTTTCGGCAGGTCCCACTTTCCCAAGCGGTGAATCATTAGTACCAGAGCACCCTGCCGGACAATGCCCCCTCCCGCCCGTACAATTTTAAACTGGGCTTTTACCAAATTTACTGTTTCTTCCAGATCAGCTACCGCAAACGTAATACTGTCCAGATTCTTGACTTTCTTTTTACTGAAATAGTCTAATGAAGTTTTGATATACTGCGGATTAGCGTAGTTTACCAGCACATCGGCTTTCAGTTTAGCCTCGGCTATGGAGGTGGCCAGTGCGTTCACCATATAGTCGTACGGTATATTGGGTAGGGATTGTACCGAAGCAAAAACCACAGGGGTATCGTTTACGAAAAGTTTCATGGCTAGAGAGTCGTAGGCTATTGCAGAACAAACGCGAAGTTATAACTTTACGTAGACAACATACAATACCAAACATTCTTTAAACACCTGACTATTATGGTTGCACATTTTGACAAGGTAAAAAACTTTTTACTCGATCTAGAATTTGAAATACAATCGGAGGACCCGGCCGAAGGGCTGCTGGTTATTACGGACGAAGACAAGGGCATTAGCCACCTGATTCTGGATTGCGAAGAAGATATTTTATTACTAGAGCAGTACATTTTTCACCTGAAGAGCGATAATGAAGCCGCTATCCTTAAACGCCTGATGCAGCTTAACCGCTACCTGGTGCACGGCGCCTTGGTGCTGGATGAAGAGAACAGAGTTATTTTCCGGGATACGCTGGAACTGGAAAACCTAGATCGCAACGAACTGGAAAGTTCCATCAACGCCATAGGCCTGATGATGGCCGAATACGCCGACGAATTTATTGAGTTTGCCTCTTAGGTAGGGTATTATAGTTCTTAGTGTTATCGTCCTTTAGAACTATAACACTTTAGCACCTTAACACTCTAACACTTTCATTCGTATTAAAAATACTTAACACAACATATTATGAGCATTTTCAGACGATTATTTAAAGTAGGTGAAGCCCAAGCCCATTCGGCCATTGATAAGATCGAAGATCCAGTAAAAATGAGCGAGCAGGCCATCCGTGACCTAAAAACTGATTTGAATAAAGCCTTAGAAAGCCTGGCCGAAGTGAAAGCCCTGGCTATTCGTACCCGGCGCGATATGAAAAACTATCAGCAGCAGTCAGCCGACTACGAGAAGAAAGCCATGCTGCTGTTGCAACGGGCTCAGCAGGGGCAAATTGATCCCAACGAAGCCGACCGCCTAGCGAGCGAAGCACTAAGCCGTAAGGAACAAGCGGACCGGCAACAAACCCAAACCCAGACCGAAGTACAGAAATACGACAACATGACGTCCAATCTGGAAGCTAAAGTAAACGACCTAAAGAGTCAGATTTCTACCTGGGAGAACGAAATAAAAACCCTAAAAGCCCGCGCTAAAGTAAGCACCGCCACCAAGAAACTAAACAAGCAACTAGCTGGCATTGATTCTTCCAGCACGGTAGCTATGCTGGAGCGGATGAAGGCAAAAGTAGAGGAAGAGGAATCACTGGCCGAATCTTACGGTGAAATTGCAGCGGCCCCTAAGTCTTTAGACGACGAAATTGATAAAGCTATCGGCAGCGGCGGTGGCTCCGATAAGCTAAAGGAACTGAAAGCCCGTATGGGTATTAACGAGCCTAAGCAGCTTGGCGAGTAAATAATCTATTAATCGCTGCCTATGGACATGAACGCCGTCATTATATTTTCTTTGGTATTAATTGGAATAGCTGTGTACTTCTGGCAAAAAAACAAAAAAGATAAAAAGTTAGAAAACGGACAGGACAACGCTCCCAAGGAGCTTCATCTGGAAAATGTCCGTCCCGGCGGCCTGATTCAGCTGATGAACGTAGGCCCAATGATGGAGGAATACGACGTTAGTATTGTATCGCGCGGTGTATACCGGGCCGGCCAGAACGACGAATGGTACGAATTAGAGGGCGATGCTGCTAAGGGAAAAGTCTGGATTACGCTAGAGTACGACGACGGATTAGACGTTACCCTGGCTACCCGCAAGCTTAAGTTGCGCGACTTAGCTGTAGTCCGGAACGACCTGGATACGATGGATGAGAACGGTAACGGTGAGTTCGACTTTGAGGGTAAAACTTTTTACTACGAAGTATCGGGAGAGGCCTCCTACTTTCCCGATGGCCGTATCTCTCCTGATAACGAAGAATTCTTTTTCTACTGGGAATTTGAAACCGGCGATAGCAGCGAATTTATCACCATTGAAGAATGGGAAAACGGCCGCTTTGATGTGACCGTAGCCCACCCCATCAAGGAATCACAAGTGAAAGTTTTCAGTCTGGGGCAGTAAATAGATTTACTGATGCGTAGCAATCCGTTTGCGAAAGGCTGGACGAATTAATAACCATAATACTGGTGGCAGAAAAACGCTGGTGAGCAGGGAAATGGTTGGATTGGCGTTGCCAGCGTGGCCGATAGCCGCGTAGGTGAAGCCCAGTGGTAACGATCCGCAGGCCAGGGCGGCATAAAATAGTTTTCTTGGCATCCGGGTTAGTCCGGCTATGCAGGAAATAACTTCCGGAAAAACCGGCAGCCAGCGCGAAAGTACCACTACCCAACCTCCAATCCGCTGATTAATTCGCTGGGCTTTTTCAAAGTCTTTTGGCCCCAGTAGCCAACGAGCTGCATCCTCACCCAATCCTCGACAGAGTTCGTAGCCCAAGGCTCCCGCCAACAGTGAACCAAAAGCACTAAGTACTCCCCCAATAAGCCAACCGTACAGGAAACCTAGCGCTGCCATCACCAACGTAGCCGGCATAGGAAGCAGCAAATCAGAGAGGAGCAGAACGATCCCGGCCAGCCAACCCCAGCCACCAAAGGTGCGCAACCAGTTCACCGCTCCGCCCGCCGAGAAAATGCCCATCAGAGAATCTCCCCAGATGAAAAAGGGAATCAGTACCAGAACCGCTAAACCCAGAAATAGCCAGACTAATCGCATACCACAAGTATCGGCAAAATCTCGTACTTTCACGAACAACCTTTCCCCAGATACTTATGCCTAAGCCCGTACCTCAACCTATCGATCAAGAAGAATTGCCCCAGCTTGCCCAGCAGACCATGCAGGCGGCCAAATTTCCAATGCTAGCTACGCTTGACGAATCTCAACCCCGGGTACGTCCTGTGTCTCCCGTCTGGGTGGATGGATTTACGGTCTATATCGCTAACCTGAGAAGTTACCACAAAACGCAGGAGATAGAGGCCAACTCAAAGGTAGAGTTATGCTATCTGGATCTGGATCATAACCAGGTACGTATTACCGGCCAAGCCGAAGTAGTCACTGACCGTGCTCTGCTACAAGAAATCTGGGATTCGTATAAACTGTTGCAACAGTTTCTGGGTTCAATAGACAACCCCGAGCTCATCGTCTACCGTATTGTTCCCCAACAAGTGCGCTACATGCGTGAATGGGCCCTGGAATACTACGAAGTGCCTGTTAATGATGAATGATTAACTAATAAGGGTTCCTCCTCCCAAGGTGGCTCTCTCATAGCGCGATCGAGACGGAGTCCCTGATTATCATAGAAAGTCTAGAGTACCCTTTTAGAACACTCCAAATAACACTTAGGATCTCCCACTTTAGAAAGAGCTTTATTTAAACGGAAGCATAATTGAATGGTATTTAATCATCTATTCTGTCTCTATCAGCAGCTTTAATGTAGTTTTCTAAAGTTTCCAAATCCTGAAATACCGGGCTCAGTATTTCTATGAACCTCAACTGAGTTTTTTCAGAGTCAGCGTATGCATAAAAACCACCTGCTTCCGGATCGAATTCCAAATGATCTAGCAAGCCTTCTTCTTCTTGTTCTAGTATCTGGATTATATGTCCTTCCCAGCAATAACCATTAGGTTCGTATCCGTACTTCTCGAGCAAAGTGCCGTACTTTTCTAAAATTTCACCACTTTCTATCGCCACACTGATTGTGAAGTGATCACCTGATCCTGTTTGAAATGGATAACCTTTCTTCACTACGCTTGATCTATTCTTAGATTAAAATATAATTCTCTACCCTTTCTTTCGCGCCTTTTCCAACTGATCCCACATTTCAGAAGGGATGGCGTCCAGGTGATTGAACTCTCCGGCACCCTGTAGCCATTCGCCGCCATCAATGGTGATGACTTCTCCATTTACAAAGCTACTGTAGTCCGACATGAGGTAAGCCGCCAGATTAGCCAATTCTTGATGTTCACCTACTCGTTTCATCGGGTTGTTCTTGGCTGGGTCAAACTTTTTAACTAATTCTCCAGGCAACAGACGGCTCCAGGCTCCTTCGGTGGGGAACGGACCAGGAGCAATGGCGTTGGAGCGGATATTATACTTGCCCCACTCTACGGCTAGGGAACGGGTAAGAGCGAGTACACCCGCTTTACCACAGGCGGAGGGAACCACGTAGCCGGAGCCGGTCCAGGCATAGGTAGTTACAATGTTAAGCATAGTACCGGGTTGCTGCTGTTCTATCCAGTGTTTACCGAAGGCCAGCGTGTAGTTGTAGGTTCCTTTTAGCACAATATCTACCACAATATCAAATGCTCGGTGCGACAGACGCTCGGTGGGACTGATAAAGTTTCCCGCAGCATTATTGATCAGGCCATCCACCCGCCCGAATTGTTCCACTGACTTTTTCAGTACATTTTCAACTTCCTCGTACTTACGTACATCGCAGGCAATGGGTAGCACGCTGCCTCCGGTTGCTTCTTCCAGTTCTTTGGCTGACTGATTCAGCACCTCCTGCTTGCGACTGGCAATTACTACATTGGCTCCCAGTTGGAGAAAGTAGGTGGTCATAGATTTTCCTAAGCCAGTACCACCCCCGGTGACTACAATGGTTTTGCCGGCTAAAGCATCGTCGCGCAACATTCCTTCGGTATTCATTATATTTTTGGGTTTTTAAAGTGAAATGGCAAAGGTAGCAATACTTGACCTAAAGTGCTTCTACCCGCAGCAGCATACTTTCCAGCGTTAAGCCAGGACCGAAAGCTAAACCGAGTACTGATTTATCATTATCAGCAACGGTTAACTCTTGCCAGAGAGCTTTCAGCACAAACAGAATGGTGGCCGATGACATATTCCCGTACTGCTGAAGTATTTGGTAGGCATAACGATTGTCATGCTTTTCCATTGAAAGTGCCTGCTCAATTACCTGCAGAATTCGCTTGCCACCGGGATGGATAGTGTAAAAGTCTGGCTTCTCCTGTACCTCAATTTCGGCTTCGCTAGCGCTCCAGCTAAGTTCTTCTAACAGCCGCTGGGTAAGTTGATATACCCCTCGTTTGATCACTTCGGGCACGTAGGTAGAAAGCTTCATTTCAAAACCGTGGTTACCAATCTGCCAGGCCATCTCCTGACTGGCTTCCGGCACTAGGTCACAGTGAAATCGCTCCAACGAAAGCTGAACGGTATTTTCAAATTTCTGACCAGTAACTAGCGCCGCGGATGAGCCATCGGCAAAGAGCGCGTTTGCCAACAGATTATCCTCGTCTTTCCCCTTTTGAAAGTGCAGGGTGCACAGTTCAGTACATACGATCAGCACATTGGCTTGGGCATTGGCCCGAACGATATTATCCGCCACCTTCAGCGCATTAAAAGCAGCGTAGCAACCCATGAAATTGATAGCAGTACGTTGCACCTGATACGATAACCCTAGCTGATGAATCAGTTCAATATCTACCCCGGGAGCGTACATGCCGGTGCAGCTTACAAAAATAAGATGAGTAATCTGGCTGGCATCTAGCTGCGGAAGCTGATGTAAGCACTGCTTAGCGGCTCGGTAGCTCAGAGCTAGTGCTTCCCGTTCGTACACCTCCATTCGTGGCTTAATCGGTGGGAAAGGCTCCAGATCGGGCGTGTCAGGATAAAATGAGTTAGCGTCGTTTCCGTAGTCACTCAGCACCGAATGCCGGTACTGAATTCCGCTCGCCCGGTAGAGGGCGAATAATCGTCTCTTCTCCGCTTCGTCTAGCTCCAGCACATTCGCCATAAAATCGGCGATGGTAGATTGTGAGGTGCGATAGTCCGGTACTGCCGTCCCAATAGCAGCGATATAGCTTTTCATTGAGTATATAAGCGTAAAAAAACAAACTTAGTTATCGATTTTTACGATTCTTAATGTTCTTAAAAAAAGAATATCTATATTAGATAGTTTATCGTAAATTAACAATAGAATAAAAGCAGTGCTATGGATAGAAATAAGGAGAACTGGCCGGGTCGCCCTTTAGATTTGTGAAACTAAGTGGAGCTTAAGAAAGTACAAAAC
>CAKZYJ010000254.1 GCA_937884755.1 uncultured Flammeovirgaceae bacterium | reverse complement strand
ACTATAATTTTGACATCTTAGCAAAAAAGCCATCCTTACTTTAAGATCACTACCCATAAAAGAGCTCATCTGCCTTATGAAAATATTTATACTTATGATCTAAATAGTGGATTTGGTAAACCAGTATTCTATTGTAAATATCAAGGCGAAAATGGACCGTTTGACAAAATTGAGTGGGTTGAAGAATAAAAAATCTCAAAACAATGTGTAGCTAATAATGCTCGTATTCGCTTCGTACTGTAGCTGCACTAGCCATTAAGCATAATCACTATCAACGAAATGAAAAAATCTTTCCATCAAATAGGCCTATTTCTGTTATTAATTGGTTTCATTAGTTGTACTGAACCTCCTGATGAAATAGCGCACTTTTCTTCTGATCAGGATACCCTGATCATCGCCACCAAGCTACATAAAGGAGCTGGTAAATTAGAGAGAATCTTCGGGCCTCTACGCTTCAAAGAAATTAGTGATCTTTCGTATCCACTAAAATTGCCTACCAACTTGACCGATATCAAGCACACTTCCAAAGTTGTAGATTATGACGCTGGCTGGTACAAACGACACAGGAATGACGAAGGACTTAAATTACCTCCTTTTATTATAGAGGCTATTTCAGATAATACACTCGATACTACTCAGCTTCCCACCGAGGAGCAAAACCAAATCGATATCATTACTGGGATTCAAGATTCTGTTCAAGTATTCGTTTTAGATGAAAATAACAATCAGGATTTGACCGACGATTCGGTTCGTATGTATCAGCCCATGAACTGGTATTCCAACGAAAACCTGATAAAATCGGTATTTCACCGGTATAATGGTGACAAGATAGTGAAAGACTCTACCTGGGTAAAAGTCGGAACCTTAGGGTCAAATCCCATGCTTTTCCTGGGCGTGGCACAATACGTGACGGCTGATTTTTATTTGGACGGCCAATTCTATCAATTGGGAGCTGCGGACTTCCAAACCTCCTATACCTATTTAGAACCTAAGTTCGCGCTGTTAACGGGAAATTCCGTAGTGAAAGACTCAGTCCTCTTGAAAGATATTCTCTACCCTAATGAATTTGCGCGCCTAAACACTCATTACTATCGAATTGATAAGGTCTCGAAGTATGGTGACTATATTACTTTGATCAAGGAGCATGACTTCAGAGCGCAAACCGGATCCCAAGTAGGAATCAAAGCACCTGCCTTTACGGCCGTCTCTACCGCCGGAGATACTATTGTAAGTTCCAATATGCACGATAAACCACTGCTAATTGCCAATTCTTGTGGATGTGGTGGTGATATGAGGTCATTAGAAGCTTATGACGAAATGATTGGGCAATATGGAAAACAGGCATATATGATTAATATTGATACGGGAAAGCGAGGATTAGATACAGAAGAAGGTATATATATTGACATGGAAGATGCCCCTAACAGAAATCTCTATGACCAGTTTAGAAAAACATACTGCTCGAGAGTCTGCTATGTGATAGATGAAAATAACACGGTAGTAGGCAAATTTAACATTACTGATTGGCAAGATGAATTGCCCAGCCTTTTGGATTCTGAAGGGAGAACAATTTAGATAGCCTTTAGCATCCTGGTCTCAATAGCGGTCGCCACTGCGGTAACTCTTCCAACATTATATCCTTATCATACATCTTAGCTTTACTACCGCTGTGGGTTTGCAAAATGATTGATAATACTAATATTGATTGGTTAGTGCGCTTTTATAGTAGGTTTTCATGAAAAACTCTACTAACCACGCGCCACAGTGACCCTTTTTCCAAATGGGAAGGAATTACTCGCATATTTACCGAGAACACAATATTGAATCGATAGTAGTATTATTACTTCCGATTGGTATCTTGGTGGCTGAAACCGGAGGTAGAACGTTAGTCGGACTACATTAAAACTGTGTTCCGAAAACTCCGTATCAAACTTTTGAGACTAACCTTTGACTATGATTTTTGCTGCTGTTACCGAAATACCAATGCTAACCGACATTGCCATTCTCTTTGGAGTGGCGGTGGTTATCGTGATGCTATGCAACTTACTGAAAATCCCCTACATCATTGGCTACCTTGTTACGGGCATTCTGGTAGGACCTAGTACACTCAACTTACTCAAAAATACCCACGACGTTGAGATATTTGCCGAAATTGGCGTGATACTGCTGTTATTCACGGTTGGGCTAGAGTTTTCCTTTAGCAACCTGATGAAAATTAAACGCTACGTGCTTTTAGGAGGACTGCTGCAAGTAGTCTTCACTATTGGCATTACGGCTATTTTAATAATGGTAATGGACCGGGAGTTACCCGAAGCGGTGTTCTGGGGCTTCGTTACCGCCCTTAGTAGTACTGCTATTGTCATCAAATTACTACAAGATCGGCTGGAGATCAACACTCCCCATGGTAAAGCTATTCTGGCCATGTTGCTATTTCAGGATATAGCCATTGTACCCCTGATGCTATTCACCCCCATTATTGCGGGTAAGAGCGAAGGCGGAATAATGACGATCCTATTACTGCTGGCTAAGCTGGCGGGTATTGCTCTGGTAGCCTGGGGTTTGGCCCGGTTTATCATTCCCCGTTTTTTCAAAGAAGTGATGCGGGCTCGTAACCAAGAGGTATTTTTGATCGCTACTATTCTAGTAGTGCTTTGTATTACGTTACTTACTCAGCAAATGGGGCTTTCGCTGGCCTTGGGTGCCTTTATTGCCGGACTAATTATTGCCGAAACCGATTATAATCATCTGGCGATCTCTTGTATTTTGCCCTTTCGCTACGTTTTTATCAGTTTTTTCTTTATCTCCATGGGTATGCTGCTAGACTATCGAGTATTTATGACTGAGCCGGGGGCGATTGCTTTCTGGTTTATGTTCATCGTGCTAGTGAAAATTGCCGGTGGGGTTCTGGCTGCCCGGGCTTTACAGCTTTCTCTTCGTACCTCGCTCATGGTAGGGTTCGGGCTAGCCCAAATCGGGGAGTTCTCGTTTATTCTGGCTAAAACTGGCTTGGACAATGAACTGATTGCCGAAAACAGCTACCAGATATTCTTGGCGGTGTCTATCTTAACTATGGCCGTAGCGCCCTTTATTATTGCCAATGCCGGACGGCTGGCAGATGTGTTTCCTACCCCTAAAAAAGTGGCTCAATGAACGACTCTCAACCAGTGCTATACGGTGCCGACTGGTGCCTTAAAACCAGCGGCTTTAAAAATTTCTTGCAGCGGGAGTGGGTGGATTTCACTTACCGTAATGTAGAGGAAGATGAAGAAGCTGCCCAGCGGGTACGCGATCAGTACGACGGAAAACTCAAATTTCCGGTACTGGAGATTGGCGACACCTGGCTGAAGAACCCCGGTATGGGCGAACTTCGGGATACACTCAAAGAGAAGAAATTAATTTAATAACTAAGCTCCCCGCTTTACGAAGGTGATGGGAACATAATCATCGGTAGGCATACCAATGTAGTACAGTTGCCAGGCTTTATCGTAGTTATTTAGAATTTCGCGGATACACTCAGCCCGGTTGTGGCGGTGATAACAGTCTTTCCAGTAGAAAACTTCCATACGGTAGTTTTGCTTCTGCAATTCGCCGTTTACGCGAATATCGACCTCAATATCTTGGTGGCCTTGAGTGGTTGGAAGAGGTATAGCAATTGATCCCATAATGTGGTATTTAGGGTTTAGAAAATGTTGTTGATGTTTAAAATACTACTTTCTATTAAAAACGTTGTCAATTTCACCCGAAAAAATTGCAAAAAATAGCAGCACCTCCCCAGATCGTTGTATTTTTGTTCGGAAGCGCACATCGTGGACAGTGTACGCAGAAAACAATGTGCAATTTGAAAATTGATAATGACGGAAGCGGGAAGATAGAAGCTATGGGTCGGGCGCTGAGTGCTGTCGACTATTGACTAAAAAAATCATTCATGCGAATTAATATCCTACTGAGTCTTCTTCTGATCGGGTGGATTACCTTTTCAACGTACTACTGGAATTGCCATATCTGGGAAAACTGTAACTCCGATACCGACCGTCCCGAAGTGCTGGAAAGCAGTTTGGCGACCCGCCCCCGGGGAAGGTTAGTAGTGGAAGGGCGAGAAGCTAGTATTAGAGCTAACGACAACGTGAGATTCGCTCGTAATAGCGCAGAACTGGTACTACCATCTTCTGTTGAAGCGGCCTTGCAAGATATAGTGATCTATCTGGATCAGCACCCGGATGATGTACTCAGAATAATTGGCTGGTACGATGATTCCGAAAAAAATCCAACATTGTTGAGCAATCTAGGCTTCGCCCGTAGCGAAGCAGTACGGTACTGGCTAACGCAGCAAGGCGTAGATCGACAGCAGTTGGAAACCACCGCGGTTCCCTCTATCAATCTTACGTTTGTACGCGATACACTAGTAGACGGAATGACCTTCCGCATGGTAAGAAATCGCTCAGACCGCCAGATTAATGAAGATAGTCTGCAAGCCATTGAGCAGCGGCTTAGGGCGGAAACTCAGTCGCTGTATTTTGAAACCGGCTCTACCCGCTTGCAGGTCTCCGATACCTTGCGCCAATACTTTCAGCAATTAAGATTATATTTAGACCAGTATCCCGAACGGAACATCACGCTGGTAGGGCATACCGACAATGTAGGAGAAGCCAAATTGAATATACAGTATGGACAAGAACGAGCCGATTTTTTAAAAGAAGTACTGGCCAGATCCGGTATTTCACCTACGCAGATGCGAACCGCTTCGGAAGGAGAAACCCAGCCGATAGCTACCAACGATACAGCTGAAGGAAGGCAGCAAAACCGTAGAGTAGAAATCATTGTTAATCAGTAAAGGTTGTGTTCGTGGGTCTATGTGCTCACGTATTTATGTAGATGTTAATAACTTAGAACACCTGAACATCATTCCATGACGGCCTGAACACCTCTAAACTAATCAATAACTTATGATTGACTTAATCAAGATTCTCATTTTTTTGAGTGGCTCGGCTGCACTGGGTTTTATCCTGGGACGACGTTCACGTAACTCAGATGTAGCCGTTCGCGATCATCAGGTAGAAGAGCAGCGGCGGGCCTACGGAGAAGTTAAAAGTAAGCTGGAACGATGTACTGCTAAACGAGCTTACCTAGAACGAGAAATGGCTCAACTCCAACTGTCTACTCCGACTGAAAAGAATACAACCGCCAGAACTGCCTCTCCCGCCACTCCGGTGAAAACCACCCTATCAAAGATCAAAGCGCCAGCGACGCCTTCGGTGAAGCCCCCAACGAAGGCCTCACCCAAATCAGCGGAGAAGCCTGAGGTCAAAGCGAAAGCCAAGTCTCCGGTACCTCCTAAGAACAAAGCAAAACCAAAAGCCAAGAAAGAAACCAAATCGGCCTCAGCTAAGCAGGATGAAGCGATTACCCGAGTAAAAGCAAAGGCTGAGCAGATAGACTTCAACCGAATCGGAAAAGCTTCTGAAGCTGAGAAAGATGATTTGAAAAGGATTAAAGGCGTTGGGCCTTTTTTAGAGAAAAAGCTTAACGCGTTAGGTATTTACACTTTTGCCCAGGTTGCTAACTTTACCGATGAAGATAAAGACAAGGTGAACGATGCGATTGAGTTTTTCCCCGGCCGCATTTCCCGTGATGACTGGGTGGGGCAAGCCAAAAAACTTAGGTAATGTATGTGTTCAGGTGTTAGAGTTTTCGTGTGTTCGTGTAGGTTTAACCATTTTGAACACCGTGCGACGGGGGCCGTCCCACGGCCGCCCGAATATCTTTCCAAAACGACCTGAACACCCGAATACTTTAACATCCAAACACATGAACACCTTTTATGGCCGGATTCCGATTCAATGAAAACTTACCCTTTGTGAAAGAGAATGCGAGAGGGGTATGGTACGAAGAAGGGCAGTTTATTCATGCCAAATACGCCAGCAGTACGGCGAATTTTAGCGAAATTCTGCGCTGGCAATTGGGTAATAATCCGCAAAAGGAAGAAAAAAAGTCTGATAATTTTCGGGTTAAGTGTATCTACAATCCGTCGTTTCTGACTAGTACAGAAGATATGATTGTGTGGCTGGGCCATGCTTCCTTTTTCATCCGCATTGGCAGTATCACTCTGCTTACCGACCCTTGCCTTACCGATTTGCCGTTAATCAAGCGATTGGTAGTACCGCCCTGTCCTATTCCGGCACTTACTAACATTGACTATCTGCTGCTATCACACGGCCACCGTGATCACTTTGACGAGAAGGTGATTAAGCAACTGATTAGCCAGAATTCAGCCATGTCGTTTTTGTTGCCGTTAGAAATTAGCCATTTACTGGGGAAACAGCGTAATTCGGTGCTGTTTCAGGAAGCGGCTTGGTGGCAGCAGTTTGCGGTGAAGGATAATCTGGAAATTACGTTTCTTCCTGCTAAGCACTGGAACCGCCGCTACCTGAATGATTTGAACCGTCAACTGTGGGGTAGCTTTTGGATAAAGTACCGGGACACTACGATCTATTTTGGAGGAGACTCCGCTTACGATACCCACTTCTCAGAAATACGAGAGCTGATGGGCGAACCGGATATCTGTCTGTTGCCTATCGGGGCCTACCGCCCTTCTTACATTATGAAGCCTGCTCATATGAATCCAGCAGAAGCCGCTCAGGCCTTTCAAGATTTGGGTGGTAAAATGATGGTACCTATGCACTACGGAACCTACGACCTTTCGGATGAACCCTTAGGTGAGCCATTGCGGCTACTAGAAGAAATCGATAAGATGGGCCGGCTGTCGGGTGAACTGAAGGCTTTGGCGGTGGGAGAAGTGCTACCCCTGAAAACAACAAAAAGCTGAAAGGATTTCTCCCAGCTCTTTGCGAACGTCCATTATGAAAATCAAATCTACTTCTACAAAAGTAGGGGACAGAAAGGAGAGTTGTGTTACCTTAATGTTAAGTATTCATCAAATCGATGTTACTCATTACGCTGATTTAGAAACTGTTGTAGTTCCGACAGTTGGTCAGTATTAATCAAGTCTACGCCAGCATCTAGCAGCGTTTGCCAGACTAGTTGATTTTCTGGAGTAGCCCACAACCGTACTTTCTTGCCTTCCTGATGTGCCTGCTTGGTTAGCTTCTCCAGCACTTTTCGTTGTTTTCTTGGAAGAGGCTCTTTGCCATCCCAATCAATAATAGCCCGGTAGTGTTGGCTAATGACGGGCATAAACTCCGCCGAATAGCCCTTTCCTAAATCGTCCGGGCGTCCGTCGATGCTCACCAATCGGCTACTTTCCCGCTGCACTTGCTCAATCGGACGGTTACCGGACAGAAATACCGTGACTGCTCCGGATTTATGCGTACCAGCTTTGGTTTTGCTCAGCATAGCTTGATAAGAAGTAAGTATTTCTTTCAGTCGGGTGTAGGTAGGTCCAGCTTCGGTTTTAAAATCAATCATTAGATAAAATCGTCCATTGTAGCCAGAATACACCTGCCCATTGTGTTGACTAACCCGCTGTTGAAGTGGTTCAAAGTAGGCATCCTGTAACGTAGGCAATTGATGTTCTCCCTCAGGCATATCGTGGCCAACGTATAGTTCACCGTCAATGAGTAGCACATCAGCCTCAATACTGGTAAAGCCGTGAGCTAACGCATCCAGCAGTGGGCGTTCGTGCCGGTAATCATTATGAGCATGGGCATTGGGAAGTGGCTTAACTTGAGCAAAACCGGTAAAAGATAATGGAAGTAGTAGAAAGGCTATCAGTAGGCAATTGAGTTTATGCATAGTAACGATCAGCTTACAACTAAGATAGCAGCTTTTTCCAATCACCTTGCTCTACTTACACACTAAATTTTTGGCAGATGCCCGATTCTTCTCCTTCCTGCATCTTTCCACGTCGAGTCGCAGCAGTAAGAAGGACAGAAAAAAAAGCGACCTAATCGACACTTAATTTCTCTGCTTTTAGGATCGGTTTCAGATGGCCTTTACTACCCGTCAATTGCCAGTGGCCTAAGGAAATGGGAATGTTACCGATGGAATTGATCTGGTCGAAGAAAGATTGTACCTGAAAGTCTTCACCCTTTATTTCCTGCACCCGGGCGTAGTCAGCCATAGCGCTTTCTACCAGGTATTTTCCGGTAATATAGCTGGTGCCGTAACCCGGTTGGCGTAGATACAGATGCTGTTCAAAAATTAACAAATCTTTTTCGGTCTTCATCCAGCCGCGGGGAGTCCAGTTGGAGTGAATGCCACCGGCTTCTTCCATGGTCATCTCGTTAGCGTGAGCGTAGAGTGAACCCAGCCCGCGGGCAGCCCGCTGAGCAATCAGGATATAGACAATCTCCCGGCTGCGAGGGCTATCGTCGTACAAACCAGCCTGCATAAACATTTCTTCCACACCCGTAGCCACGCCTTCGCTACGAGAATCAAAGATATTGTATAGCAGAGGCCCACGGCGGATTTCACTGGCGTGGGGTTCGTTATCCATACGGGCCAGCTCAAACCAGTGATAGAAGTGAGAATACAGCGGTCGCGGATCGTAATGAGCCGTAATCCAGAAGAAGTTGCGGGTTTCTTTAGGTACGTACTGACCTAGATGGGCGTATAATGCAGGTTCAAAGTACTCCTTCACGGTCACCATATGATCTTGCTCCAGAAAATTTAGGAGGCTTTGGGCAGACTGTTCGGCTAGTTTATCGTAGGCTTCGGGGGAGTTAGCATCGACTAGTTCGGGTAAATCACGGTTACGATGTTCCTCTAGCTTTAGCGACGACCAGGCTCGGGCTAGCTCCCGCTTTAGAATCATTACTTCATCTTCCCAGGTGAGGGGTACCAAATGGACGTTTTGTAGATACCAGGTATAGTTGTCTTTCCCGATTCCGGAAGGACCAGTTTTGGATTCCGCTTCCCCTTCCAACCAACTGGCCAAATCATCGGTAGAAACTACGGCGGCTTCAATAGCCTGAGTCAGATCAGAATCATCGGCTACGCCCGGTTGGTCTAGTATGGCTTGCAGGTCCCTACTTTGAGTGTGAATGTCGCGGATACCAGCTACCCAGAGGTCGCGGGCGTTGCCAGTTAAGTTTTGTTTAGCCTGCTCATTTAGCGGTGGGATTACCCGCAAATCACTCAGTAATCGTTCTTTTTCCTCTGCACTTAGGGGAAACTCATACATCCAGATTTCGGTGGTCATATGGTGGGTAGGTCCTTCGTGGGCTGGCACATCGCTGCGGGCGGTCCAAAGCGATTTGTAGTAGGCCGGGTCACGCACCCAGGGCTTCAGCACTCGGTGATTAAACTCATAGCCGTTCATTTCGGCCCACACAATATACCAATCTACCTGCTGATTAATCGGCCATCCGGCAGTATCTAAATCCATCAGTTGTGCCCGCAATTCTTCAAAGCGGGGTTGACGCTTTTCAAAAGTTTCTGCGGTGTAGTCCGGGGCACCATCTCGCAGGGGCGGTTGCTCAAACGCCCGCCATTCTTTAAATAGAGCTACTAACTCTTGATAGTCGTTGAGAGCTTGGAAACTAGCCAAAGGAAATAGTAAGCAAAATAATAGGAGAGAGGTAAGTGTTGATCTCATGTAGTATAGTTTTTTCGCGAACGGTCAATATAAGGGATAGTATACTGACTGCCAAGCAGGCGGTATTTGGTAGGCAAAGTTTTGTTTTAGTAAACTAGGGTGCAGGCCAGTGTTATCTTTACTACGGCGGTGTAGTCGCTACTTGAC
This sequence comes from uncultured Flammeovirgaceae bacterium, assembly GCA_937884755.1. Lineage (GTDB taxonomy): Bacteria > Bacteroidota > Bacteroidia > Cytophagales > Cyclobacteriaceae > Tunicatimonas. The sequence goes on along the minus strand of CAKZYJ010000254.1, from coordinate 12,708 downwards.
ATACTATTGTTCAGAGTCAAATGATTGTATAGTGTAATCCAGCAGTTTGGTGCCGCCGTTGGCTTTAAGTTGCTGTATAATGGAACAATTCCCCAGCTTATCTATTAGATGTGGCGGGAATTACACTTCAATTGTTTCGAGTAATGCTTCATCACCGGCACCCTAACACCGTCAGGCAAGAAGCATCAATTATATATCAAATTAATGCGTTTGGTTCATTGTTCTTTGAAGATACTGAAGCAATATTCTCACTAGAAAGTACTTGCTGTGGTAGTAGAATGACAATGTCAGTTCCCTTCTCCTCACTGCTATGGTAGGCAATCGACCCATGGTGCATCTCTACAATCAACTTAGCGATATAGGTACCCAATCCGGTACCTTGCTGCTTACCTGCGGTAGCAAACTTTTCAAAAAACTTTTCTCGTAATTCCTGTGGTATAGTTCCTTCGTTGTGAATAATGATAGTAAAAAATTTCCCTTGTTGTAGTGTAATACTGACTGACTGCTGATTAGAAGAGGCTTCTACGGCGTTTAACAAAAGGTTGTGTAACATACGCTGAATGTAAAACCTGTCGCCCTGGATCATTATCTCTTCCTGATTTACCTTGCGATCTTGATAACTCAGTGAAACATTGACTCCTTTATTTTCGGTGATTTTAGAGAGATTTTGTAACTCTTCTCTGATGATGGCAACGATGTTAAACTTGCTAACAGCCAGTTTGTACTGACCTTGTTCCATTTTGGCATAATCAGTAATAGCTTGCATCAAATCTAGCGCATCACTACCGCTTTGTCTCAAATGAGTGAGCCAGGCTTCTTGTTTTTCGGTAAGATGTCCACCAAGTAGTATTTCAGAAATCTGAAGAATGGATGTTAGGTTGTTTCTCACATCGTGACTTACTAACTGTTGTGCTACGTCCTGCGCTCCAATTTTCTTTTGAAGTAGCTCTACTGTGACGTTTAACTCATTTAACACTTGCTGGGTTTTATCTACCTCTACTACAAAAGTCATCTTGCAAGGCCCAGCAAACCTATCAGCAGATAGATAAGCGGCATTAGAGATTATCTTTTTAACGTTACCATATTTGTCAATAACATCCCATTTGCCCTGTAACTCATACTTTTTATTCATGAATAGATCATGTAATTCCTGCATATATGCTTTCCATTCATCAGGAACTACCATGGTGAATGAGTTTCCAATTAGCTCACTTTGATCATACTGATAAAGTTCACAATAAGCTTGGTTCACTTGCACGAATTTGCCCGTCTCGTCTGTAATACAGATACCGACGGGAACAATATCGAGAAAGCTAAGGAAATTGTCCGGTTGATTTTCAGCAGAGGTGCGGAGTAACTCAAGGTAGCGTATGTTCTTCGCATCAACATCCGATTCTTTCATGATGATACAGAGAAAGGGTGAAGGCAGTAGTGCTTGAAAATTGTATAATGAATTTTCAACAAAATAAGATATTGAAGATTTAATAACTTGAATAAAATGTCACGGATATTACATCATATATCTATTCGATTATACATTTATATATCAGATAAATAGGCATTGCTGCCTTACAAGCAATATTTGATTTAGTAAAAGGTGAATAAATCTAAAATTTCTTACATGACATTTTTGTTCAGATTTTCCTATATGCTTAGTCAGTGTGTTTAGTTTTAGGATGAAAATACTATATCGATAGAAAAAATTCAAAGCCTCTATTTACTTCAAAAGTGTTTCCAGTGCATTAGAAAACACTTACTGAAATGTGATAAGGTATTATTTCTCTTTGTGATTACTACAAACTTGTGGTAAGTATCTCTGAACATAACATATTACCATTCCGGTAGTCACAACCGTACGCTACCTATGAAAAGAAAAGTCTCGGTTGCCACTTCCCTCACATTGGCATCCAATGCAGTAGGTCATCAAATGAGTTACTCCCTGCTGGGCAATTACTGCCTGAGGGTCTTCAGCAAGTGAAGAAGGGGGGCTACCTCGTCTTCGCAATCGAGGAGGAAGACGGAAAAGAATGGCAAGAAAGGATAGTATTTTATTCAAAGAAATTAGTGTGACGATATGTACGTAGACCACTAAGGGTAGATAGGATTTTTGCCTTCGGAATGAAAATATTTCTGCCAATATTTTTTGTGGTTGTGCAAGCTAGATGATGTGAGGTTTCTAGCTATGATCACTGACCAATGGTCTCGCCCATTCTTACCAGGGTTTCTAGTTGGTCGTGGGTGTTTTGCAGAATGTCCGGGTCAATTTTCAGTCTGTCCTGATCAATCAGCATGAGAATGGATGAGCCACCGAAAGCGAAGTAACCCATTTCGTCTCCTTTTCTCACCGTCTGGTCGGGAGTATAGGTTTCAAGAATGCTGCCTACCATGGTAGCTCCCACGGGGGCCAGCAAAACGTCTCCTTTATCTTCGGTTTTTAGCGTACAGTATTCTCGCTTGTTTTCGGAAAATACCTTGCTAAAGTTGTTAGCCACCGCCAGGGGGGAAACAGAATAGTAGCTGCCTTCAATGGTTACGGCTTCGGCAGGTACACCATCGTAGGGAAAATGAAAGCGGTGGTAATCGTTGGGGGCCAGACGGAGAATGAGTAGCGAGGCATTTTCGTATTCCTGGGCTAGCTGTTCGTCATCCAGAAATTCGGGCAGCGTGAATTTTTTTCCCTTTACAAAAAAATTATCTAGTTCAGCTACATTTTCAAAAGCGATAAGGCGACCGTCGCCGGGCGATACCAGGCCCTCTCCGATAGGCCGTACTCCGGGCTTTAACTCACGATAGAAGAAATCATTGAAGGACGTAAACTCGGATATGGGTTTCAGCGATTCGCTCATATCAATATCCAACTGATCCACAAAATCCTGGATTTTCTTGACGGACGAAGGCTTGTCCATATTACGACCGTACCATTCGGAAATAAACTTTTGCTTGGCGATGGGCAGAATAGCGGCTTTCCCGAAAGGGTTGTAGTATAAAAATTTTAGTAAGCCCTGAGCCGGTGGGTTTTCGGTTTTTACTTCTCCGGTTTGTCTGTCAATATACTTTATGGTCATTAAAAAATAAGTTGTTGTTATCTATTAACCGCTTTAAGTCAGGCAAGTTATACTTTATGCCCAGAACAAACAATCGCTCTGAAACCTACATAAGTACTAGAAGGTAGTTCAGTGATCGTCTACAAGCGGTAGCGGCATCTCCTCGCTATCCTGCGGTCGAGCTCTTACAAATGCCTGGGCCGGTTCATCGGTTCGGATCTGCTCCAACCAGAACACTCCATCGTAGGGTACACTATTGCCACGGGTGGAGAGGAAATCGATGTCTCCGTCCTCATCCAGATCGATGCTGATAAACTTATCGAACATACCTCGTTTCCGGCGGGAGATATCGTGTCTGATCCATAACTCCTTTGGGTCGACGGGCTGTTCAAACCAGGCAATGCGGCCGAGCGACATATCGATGGTTTGGGTATCCTCTCGACGGCTGCCGCTGCTGTACCCTCCGGTAATGACATCCTGCTTCCCATCACTGTTAATATCGGCTACGGCCAGGCCAATTACCCGGTCGGGAGCTATCGAGCCCATCTGGTACAGAATCCAGTCCTGCGACCAGTCGGCAGGCTGCTCCAGCCAGTGTAGATATTCGGAGATGGCCAGTCCACTAATGGTTTCGGTAAGAAAAATATCCAAGCGACCATCCTGATTTACATCCCAGAAGTCCATATTGATTCCGCTCACTTTGGGTGGATTAGCTTGATTTGTTTCTTCCTGATCGGGGAGGGCGGCGCGGCGAATACGAATTGGGTGTTGCTCGAAACGGATGGTTTCATCGCTTACGTTCTCCAGTAGTACAATCCGATTCTCACCCCGGGAACCAGCAACTATGTCCAGATCACCGTCTCCGTCTATGTCTACCGGCTGGGAGTTGATGGGAATCTTCACACGGATTAATTCGGTTTCTACCCAGGCGCTGTCCTCCAGCGGGTTTCCTTTAAGCTCAAAGTAAGAAATGGCGTTGAACTCAGTCACATCGCTATCCTTTGTTCCTGAACCGAGTTGGTCGCCCTTATTAGCCGCTACTATCTCGGGCTGACCGTCCTGGTTAAAGTCTGCCGCAAACACCCGAATGAACGAACCCCGCCCTTGCGTCACTGTAGGCATAATTCGGGGCCAGCGGGTCGATCTGATGTCAGTGGCTGGATTCTGAAAATAGATGAGATGCGCCAGTTCGCAAGCCGCTACTACGTCCGCATAACCATCGCCGTTGATATCCTCTATAGCTACATCTTCTGCTGCGGCGGCTTCCGCCCCCTGGGCTAAGGTGATCAACTCCCACTTATCGGGGTCGGCAGAGCCCAAGGCTATTCTAATGTGGCCCTCCAGCGCCCCGTCGTATTCGGTATCCGACTCGTGCACCGAAACTATATCCGTAAAACCATCATTATCCAGATCACCCACCGTCAGCCCGTCGCTACCGCTGAGCTCAACTCCGCCAATCTCAGTATCATCAATAATATGTTCTCGCCAGGAGATATACTGCCCCTCGGGTGTTTGAGCCCGAGATAGCTGCTCAGCCACCGGCAAATTAGCATTGGTAGAGCCAGAACATGACGAAAGCAGGCACGCTAGAAATAGAAAATGTATTAGCTTCATACCTTACCAAAGGTAGCGAAAAAGCAATTGCTCTGAACGGTTTCTGCTATCAATAGTTGCTTGTGTAAGATTCCCCGAAAGTGAGCCACTTTTATAGGAAGCTTACAGTATACAACGCCCAGATAAGCTCAGTGAGTAAATCCTTTCAAATTGATTCTAAAGTTTCTGTTTCGCACTGAAATTTAGTTTTTACTCAGTCTGTTCATTGAGCTTATCATTTGTTAGCGTCTTTTTTCATTAGTGTTGTATTCAATCAAATCCTCTAGACCAAAAATGGTCATATTTAGGCCATCTTCTTCATAATAATAGAGGTGAATCCTGTATAACATATCTTCAATCGCACTGTCATTGTCCATGATTTGATGTTGAATGTTCAAATCCCATGTTCTTCCTGACCAATGCAAGTCAGTTTCTAAATTCTCTACTTCGATACCAGTCAAATAACCCTGGTTTTGAGTATCCAGACCATAGATGTCAGTTAGTTTAGCAATTAAAGAACTTAATTCGGTAGTATTCAGCAACTTTCTCTCGGATTGGCTGAAAAGCAGATTGCTTGAATTTCTTTTCTCATTACCAGAATTGAAAGTTCTAAGAATTGCCTTATCGAAGATGCCGAACTCCGGCTCCATTAGGTTTAGTTGAAAATCTTCAAACTTCGCGTTTTCAGTTTTTTCCTCTCCGACCTTGATTGCTGTTTTGACAAGCTTTGGATATTCATTTGAGAAAATATCTTTTATAGTTCTGTCAATTACCCTCTTATTCGGATAAATTCTTGTTTTGAATATGAATTGCCTTTTCGGGTTGTTAAGGTAATAAAGGGTAAAACCAACAGATTCAAAGTGCCAGTTAGTAAAGCATTCATCTTTTGAACTTTTAGCTTTTCCTCTTGCTAAAGCCTTTATCTTGTCTACATCGAAAAAAGAGCTGTGTCTATTATCGTCATACAATCCCACACCTAACCGATTATATAATTGTTGAGAGATTGAAATTACATGATTTGCGTTTCTAGTAACAGTGAACAGATTGTACTCTCGTTCACCATTCTTATAAATCTTTATTTCAAGCTTATCAAAGACATTAAAGTAGTTTAGTCCTTCTTGATAGTATACCTCAATAACACCAGCTTGGATATCCATTTCGTTTAGAGGAATGCCTTTTTTTGTTATTCTGGTGATATCCCAAGTTCTCAAGTTTAATGTGTTCAGAACAATATCTTTTTTCTTGCTGTACATCACCGATTGGCAAAAAGTATCAAGCGAAAAATAAATATTGTCGTTAAACTTAAAATCATTGAGTAGGGACGTAGACTCCCACGGTACTTGTTCCCCTTCAGTTTGGCGGATGAGTTTTAGCCTGACATTCTGTAGAACTTGAAGGATAGTTAGATCCGGGGATAATATTTCTTCAGTCAGTGCGAGTGTATAAGGGCTATTTGAGTCTATTTCGCCATCTAATGCCGTTTTATTCGGTGCGGTGGAATATGCTATCAATGTTCCATAGGGTGCGCTCATATATGACAGCCCAGGCAAAGTTGGACTTCTATTCCATGATCGTTCAAATGGATTGTTTCTACAAGCATCAAGGAAGATAAAATTGGTTTTGTTATTCGCATCTTCCATAATCGATAGGATTAAGTTCGCATTGACGCAATCATATTCTACTTGATTCTCATTTAGAGGATTGGCATCCACTGGGACTAAGTAATTGAACCCCTTTATTTGTAACCCATGACCTGCAAAATAGAATAGACCAACATCATAATCGTTTAGCCTAGTTCCAAAGTCGTTTATTGAAATTCTCAGAGATTTATAGTTTGGGTCTTTAGATACAATGACATCAAAGCCTAGTTTTTTTAAAGTGACTTCCATTGAGTCAACATCGTTATTTGGGTTGCTCAGAGAAGTTGCAAACTGATATCTAGAAATTCCAACAAGAAGTGCTATCCTTTTTTCTTCCAATATCCTTGAGTTTTGCAGTCATTGACGCCAACAGTGGCATAACAGCAACTAGTCTCCGTTATTTCGCATGTACCTACTGCGTTTCTGACGGATTGGTAGGTAAAAATATAACAAAAGTAACTCTGTTTATCATTCTGTCTATTGTTTTCGTAGCAACCGTTTCCCATTTATATAAATGATTAAAAACGTTTACAGTCGTTTGTAAACTGGCAAACTGCTATTAATACTCTACTACCTCATTCACCCGCTGGCGAGGAATCAGAAACAGCTCTTTCTGTCGGCCATCTAGGTAGCGGACGGTTTCACCGTTAAAGAAGGCGTCTTCTTCCATCATCATGCGTACTTCCTTATCCCATTCGGGAATAAATACGGCGGCGTTTAGTTCAATGGAGTAAGCGGTGTTAGCGTACAGGGGGTAGTCGCCCTTTACGGGTACTCCGCCCTGCTGGTCCCACAGCCCGATGGTAGGGCCGGAGCCGTGGCCGTAGTAACCGATGGGGTGAGTGTAAATGGTGGGCTTAATACCTTCGGCTTTGGCCTGTTCAAGCGAAGCCAGTAGAATCTCGTTGCCGGTGCGGCCTACCTCAAAGTTATCCGTCAGAATGTCCATCAGGCGCAGCCCGGTCTGGTGTGCTTCGCGTAAGTAAGCCGGTAGCTCCGTCTCGCCGGGTTTGAGCACGTAGGCGTTTTCCTGGGTATCGGTGTTCATATCCAGGTAGGTAATTCCAAAGTCTACGTGTACCAGGTCGCCGGGCATAATCACCTGCTTTTCGGGACGTTTGGAAAAGCTACGCTGGCTCTCCTGGTTTTCCGGTGAGGCTCGTTGCACATCTACTGTCGGGTGAAACCAAGTATCTAGTCCCAGTTCGTTCGCCCGGTTGCGGTACCACCACACTACGTCTTCGGTGGTGGTAATACCCGGATGAATCACTTTTTCGGAAAAGCCTTCGGCGATGATGTGGTGGGCAATACGGGCAATGTGTTCGTAGATGATTACCTCGCGCTCGGTGCGGGTTTCCAGCCAGCTAATAGCCAGTTTTTCGGCCGATACTACTTTTTTGCTTTGGGAGTTAGATAGGGCATCCATCAGATGCAGGTAATCGGTGTGGCCCAGCCCGTCGGCCTGGGCAAAGTGTTCGGAGGTATTGATCCCAATCTGCTTCGGATCGCGCTCGGCAATAATGTCGGCTAATCGCTTCCACTGGTTGGATTCTTCTTCGGGGTTCCAGGCTTTCTTGAATAAGCTACCCACATCGTAGCGAGCTACGGCCAGGCACTCTACCGAATCAGCTCCTTTGGGATAGTACATTAGTAGCATGGTAGTACGCCGGGCCGAAAGCCAGGTAGGGGGGAGCAGCGTTCTCAACACCGGGTCTTCGTTGTATTCGCGGGAGATCATCAGCCAGAGGTCAATGCCGCTGCGTTCCATCAGTTCGGGCAACAGCGTTTGAATACGTTCTTCCAGAATTTCTTCTTCCACCTGCGCCCTGGCCTGCAAATCCAGAATTTTGGGCAGAGCCGACTGGGCTAATGATAAATTACTGAGGAAAAGACAGGTGGTGAAGGCAACTAGATATCTCAATTTCATAGGTCAGCGTAGGTTTCGGTCAACCCCAAAACTACGAAAACATAGTGATTAATGATTGATGATGAATGACAAAGAATGGATAATTGATAGTGGATAACTAACAACAAACTATCAATTATTAGTCATTCATCATTATTCATCAATCATTAGTTAACTGGTAGAGATAGACTGGCTCGGAGAAGTTTAGGTTTTTGACCAAATCCATATTTTCAAATCCATTCTTTTCGGCTACCCGTTTGGCTCCTTTATTATCGGGTAGAATAAAGGCGTTCAACTTCTGAAAGGGTAAGTTTTCAAAGGCGTAGCGGGTGAGTTCGGCCACAATTTCAGTACCGTATCCCTGGCCCCAGAACGTGTAGGCAATAGCGTAAAACAGCTCCGCTTCCTCTTCATCTAACGAGTTGTAGCCACCGCCTCCTAGCAGTTGGCCCGAGCTTTTTTCCTCCACTGCATAGATCAGAATTGGCTTCTCCGAATCGTAAAAGGAGAGAATAAGCTCCAGTAGGCTTTTGGCTCCTCGCTCGGTAGTAGTTTCATAGTCGAAGGCCAGCATAGAGGTTACCCGGCGGTCGCCCAGCAGGGTCACAAAATCATCCTCATCGGCCTCGGTGAGGCGGCGAATACGGGTGCGGGGAGTCTCTATGGTCTGAAAAGCCTGCATGCAGTGATTGATAATAAATACTGTTTAAGTATCTTTTTTGGGCAATAAAGGATGAGAAAACTTAGGAAACTGCTCTCTTATTTTATAAAGCTCCTCCATCTGTTGGTATCCAATCTCTGAGTTGAAAGTAATATGCCTGCCGAAGTACAAACAATCTTCGTGGAAATAAACGAGACACCAATTTCCCGATTGGTCAAAAATCACTAGGTCGTCCGCAAAAAATAGCTCATAACCGTATTTAACCACCATTTTCCAGGTGAGGTAAACGGGGTGTTGTGAGAAGTTAGGAAGAATGAACACCCAATTTTTAAAGGGTATTTTGCGTTGGTAGAGCCACTTCTTAGTATCCTCCTCTTCTTCCGGAAGGGCTATTTCTACTATCTCTCTAAAGTTACTCTTGTCAAACGGTTTTCTGGGTGGGCCCGTCAGCAGCCTACAAAACTTAACGTAGTTGTGCAAAAGCTTACTGGCTTCGCTATTCAAAAAGAAAATCTGGTCTTGGTGTTCCTGCGGAAGAGCATCAAAATCTTCGGGAAAACCAAAAATAGTGTGGTTTTTTGGCTTTTCAACAAAGAAGTGGGCAATGTCTTTCGGGAGCATCATGATTGCCCCAATATAAGTAAAATCTATCAGTGTGCTAGTAACGCAAAGTCCAGCCCAACTGCGAGCGATCGCCCTGCCGAAGTTGATCAAACAATGCCGGGGCATCTGTAAAATCTACGGTAGCGGTCAGAAGATCATCCCAGCTATCGTCCTGCAACAAATCCAGCACGGTTTGTTTACGGCGGCGGTAATCCCAACGGGCTTGCCGGTGAGCCGGGAGCTGGGAAACCTGTGAACTGATAATCTGCTTGCGCTGCTGGTGAAAGCTACCCCCAAGCTTTACCTCGGCCGAACGGGTACCGTACCAACTTAGCTCAATTACCTGCCCTTCGTAGCCCACTGCATCAATAGCGGTCTGCAATCCGGCACCACTACCACTGCTGTGAAAAGCCACATCAAAAGGAGCATCCGATGGATCGTACAACGAAAAACCTTGTTCGCGAGCCAAGCTCTGACGAGTAGGATCAGTTTCGGCTGCCCGTATCTGAGTAGCCGGAAACTGGCTGGCTAGGCGGGCTACCAACGAACCAATCAAGCCCATTCCAACGACCAGCACCCGGTCTCCAGCGGAAAGGTGGCTATCCCAAACGGCATTAAGGGCAGGTTATAAGTTACTTGCCAGTACTGCACGCAGGGGTGGAATACCTTCGGGAATAACGGTTACGTCCGTTTCCTTTACTACGCAGTGCTGCTGATGCGGATGTAGCAGATGCACATATTTACTTACTAGATTCTCTGAACCTTCCACAACCTTGCCTACCAGGGAGTAACCGTATTTTACCGGAAAAGAAAAGTCACCCTCCATGTAGGGCACCTGCATAGAATCGTGAAGCTCGGCGGGGACCTGTCCGGTAGCTACCAAGGTTTCGGTGCCGCTACTCACCAGCGAAAACAAAGATTTTATTAGGCACTCACCGGTTTTTTGGGGAGGAAGCAGTTGGCTACGGATACTACTTTCCCGCTCAGAAAGGTGCCAGAGAGCGGTGGTATCAGTCATGGTGCATTTCACCCACAAACATAAAGGTATCGCCGATGGGCTTAAAGTAAAAACGGTCGAACTGTACCGCTTCGTCTACCGAAGCAATTTCGGGTAGGGTAAAGCTGTCTAGCCCCGAGCCGAAAATGAGCGGGGCGATATGGAGTTGCAAAACATCAATAGCTTTCTGGGCTAAGAAGCTGGAGGTAGTAGCTGAGCCGCCTTCTACGTACACTGTATACAATCCCTTCTTAAACAGCAGCGAAAGTATGTCAGAACAGGCTATTTTCCCGTTTTTATCAGCCGAAAGTTGCACGTACTCAGTATTTTCCAGGCAAGGATCATCACCACTGCCAATTACTAGCACCGGGTTATCACTATCACTTTGTAAACTGCTGAAATCGCTTTCGGTAGAGCAGAGCACCACCCGGCGGGGGTTGCTACCTTCCACCAGCCGAACGGTTAGGGAAGGGTGATCGTAGTTGAGAGTGTGGGAGCCAATGAGAATGCCGGAGCACAACGCCCGCATGCGGTGGGCATGAATTAGATTGTCTTCGTTACCAATCCACTTAGAATCCCCATCGTTAGTCGCAATTTTTCCGTCTAGCGACTGGGCAAAATGCGTGATAGCCACCGCCCGTTTACGCAGCTTGGCTTGCAACGGCAAAAAACAGTAGGGCATGTAGGTGGCCAGAAAATCGATGGTTTCCTCGTCTAGCTCATACACATAATCCAGCACCAGAATAGTGTTATCCAGATAGAAAGCGGTAGCCTGATGATGCTGAATATCTGCCTCGGTATCTACCACTACCAGCACCAGTGAGCTTTTCGGGTTGGGCACTGGTAGGCGATTAATGTACACCTCGCATTTATCGCCAAAGTTAATAAAGCAGAACCGCACCTCTTCCGAAGTATTAGCAATGGTTTCTTTCAGTAGAAGTAAGCCTTGCCAATAGTTCTCGAGTGTCATAAATATTAGTGGTTGTTATTGGTAGGTAAATCAATCATGTGGCCCATCAGCTTTTGCTTGGTCTCAAGGTAGCCGTAATTTTCTCGCTGAGGCTTGATTTCTAGCGGAACCCGACCAATCAGCTTGATTCCGGAATTAGTGAAACTGTCTAACTTTTCAGGGTTATTGGTCATGAGTTTGATGGATTTCACTCCTAGGTCTTTCAGCATCCGAATAGCAATATCGTAATCACGGGTATCAATCTCAAACCCTAGATGTAAATTAGCCTCAGCTGTGTTTAACCCTTTATCTTGTAGATTGTACGCTTTCATTTTATTGATCAACCCAATACCCCGGCCTTCCTGCCGCAGGTAGATGACAATACCACCTTCTTCCCCAATTTGCCGCATGGCCTCGTGTAGTTGCTCTCCGCAGTCGCAGCGCAGTGAGCCGAACACATCACCGGTCATGCATTCGGAGTGAATACGCACCAGTGTCGGCTGAGAAACGTCGGTTTTATCGCTAACCATCGCAATATGCGGCATAGGATTATTCTCCTGATCAGCGTAGGCAATAATGAGGAAAGTACCGTAGGGGGTAGGAAGTGGGGTTTCGGCCTGTCGTTGTAAGGACACCATAATTATCTTTTCCAACAGTTAGCTTTAGCCAACTGCTATTTTTTCTAATATCAATCAGTAAACATACGGAGTATCCGAATGATTTCCCAACGGCACAAAGTACTGGAATGTTCCTGCTCTTAATCTTTATCCGGAGATAAAGGCATTGGTAAACTTCGGGATTGAGCAAAATTCATTAACTTTCTGCTAGTCATTACAACCTCATTTGACCTTGCTTATGAACCAGTCTATTGTTGTTATCGGAAGCTCTAATATTGACATGATTGCCCAGGTATCTCATTTTCCCAAACCGGGCGAAACCGTAGGCGATGCCACCTACAGCCAGGCCTACGGCGGTAAAGGGGCCAACCAGGCGGTAGCTGCAGCCCGGGCCGGGGGGCAGGTTACGTTTATCTCCAGTGTGGGCAACGACCTGTTTGGGAAAACTATGCTGAGTAATTTTTCCGACGAAGGCATGAATACCGATTATATCACCCAATCGGACCAATACCCTAGCGGCACAGCTCTCATTCTGGTGAACCGAGAAGGGGAAAACTGTATTGCGGTTGCTCCGGGAGCTAACGGACAGCTTTCGCCTCAGTTAATTGATCAGGCCCGGATTGCCATTTCGGGAGCGGAGATTATACTGCTTCAGCTGGAGATTCCGCTGGAGACGGTTGCTTACGTAGTAGAACTGG
>CAKZYJ010000253.1 GCA_937884755.1 uncultured Flammeovirgaceae bacterium | reverse complement strand
CTAATCTCATGTTCAAAACATAAAAAATGGCCGGAATTTCTTCCGACCATGACTGTCAAACGACCCTTCTTATTAAGTCAATATTTCCTGACGGCTATTTACTGTCAGTCTTCTTTTCTTTGGGTGTTTTCTTCTTTTTCAAACTCAGTGTGAGTTCTTCACCTTTACCATCGTAGTCAGCTATAATAGTATCGTTAGGCTCAACATCACCCTTCAAAATCTCTTCGGCTACTGCATCTTCCAGATACTTCTGAATAGCACGATTTAGCGGACGGGCACCGTACTGAGGATCGTATCCTTTATCGGCTAAGAAGTCCTTGGCCTTATCGGTAAGTTCTACCTGATAGCCCAGAGCCATAATCCGAGAGAACAACTTGTTAAGGGTAATATCTATGATCTTGTGAATATCATCTCGCTTCAGCGAATTAAAGACGATCACATCATCCAGACGGTTCAGGAACTCAGGGCTGAAGGTTTTCTTCAAAGCATTCTGAATTGTGGATTTCATGATGTCGTCCATGCTTTCTTCCTTCGCTTTGGTTGAGAACCCAATACCCGAGCCAAAATCTTTCAGGTCACGAGCACCGATATTAGAAGTCATGATAATGATGGTGTTGCGGAAATCTACCCGGCGACCTAAGCCATCGGTTAAGATTCCGTCATCCAGCACCTGAAGTAATATGTTAAACACATCCGGGTGTGCTTTCTCAATTTCATCTAGTAATACTACGCTGTAAGGCTTGCGACGTACTTTTTCGGTTAACTGTCCACCTTCTTCGTAGCCTACGTAACCGGGAGGCGCGCCAACCAAACGAGATACCGAGAATTTCTCCATGTACTCACTCATATCGATACGGATGAGTGCATCTTCTTTGTCGAAGAGATAGGTGGCTAGCACCTTCGCTAATTCTGTTTTACCCACCCCGGTTGGTCCTAAGAACACAAACGATCCGATGGGTTTCTGTGGATCTTTCAAGCCAACCCGCGTGCGTTGAATCGCTTTGGTAAGCTTTTGAATTGCTTCTTCCTGACCAATAACTCGGCCGGTCAGTTGCTCATTCATGCGCAGCAATTTCTGGCTTTCGGTTTGCGCTACCCGCTTTGTCGTGATGACAGTCTTCTTCGCAATCACCTCAGCTACATTGTCTTCGTCTACGGTATATGGACGAGTACGAGTTTCTTCCTCCCATTTGCGCTTGGCAGATTCAAGCTGATCAATCAATTTCTTTTCTCGATCTCGTAACTGGGCGGCTTCTTCGTATTTCTGACTCTTAACTACGCGATTCTTCTCCACTTTGATATTCTCGATAGCTTCTTCCAACTTCACTATTTCGTCGGGTACGTGAATGTTATTGATATGCACCCGAGCTCCGGCTTCATCCATTACATCAATTGCTTTATCCGGCAAGAAACGGTCGCTGATGTAGCGATCAGAAAGCTTCACACAGGATTCTAATGCTTCGGGAGTGTATTCTACGTGGTGGTGGTTTTCGTACTTATCCTTGATATTATCGAGGATTTGCATGGTTTCCTCGGGAGTGGTAGCATCTACCATTACCACCTGGAAACGACGAGCAAGGGCTCCATCCTTTTCGATATACTGACGATATTCATCTAGCGTGGTAGCACCGATGCATTGAATCTCGCCTCGGGCTAGTGCAGGTTTGAACATATTAGAAGCATCCAGCGAACCGGAAGCACCACCAGCTCCTACAATCGTATGTAACTCATCAATGAAGAGAATCACATCCGGAGACTTCTCAATCTCGTTCATTACCGCCTTCATTCGCTCCTCAAACTGTCCGCGGTACTTAGTACCCGCTACCAACGAAGCTAGGTCTAAGGTAACTACCCGCTTATTGAACAGTACACGGGATACTTTCTTCTGTACAATGCGAAGAGCTAACCCTTCAGCAATAGCAGTTTTACCTACTCCGGGCTCTCCAATCAGGATGGGATTATTCTTCTTGCGGCGGCTCAGAATTTGCGCCACTCGCTCAATCTCTTTATCTCGTCCTACGATAGGATCAAGTTTATCATCTTCGGCTAGTTTGGTCAGATCGCGACCAAAATTATCCAGTACTGGGGTTCTTGATTTTTCTGATCCTTTAGTTTCGCGGCTACCTCCGCCGCCTCCACCACCGAAAATTCGGCCTGAGTCTTCATCAGGATCATCAGTGTCAGGGCCGGCAACGGGAGTGTCAGATTGATATTCTAGTAATTCTTTCACAACGTCGTAATTCACGTCAAATTTCTCTAAGATTTGTGTAGCAATATTATCCTCATCCCGCAAAATGGATAGCAGCAGATGTTCAGTACCAATCAACGAACTTTTAAAGATCTTAGCCTCTAAGTACGTGATCTTAAGAACTTTCTCTGATTGACGGGTAAGAGGAATGTTGGCCAGGTTTTTAACATTACCGGTGGCCGTTCCCTTGGTGGCCTGCTCTACAGCAGTGCGTAGTTCATCTAGTGAAACACCTAGCTTTTTTAACAAGCTTACCGCCACGCCTTCGCCTTCGCGAATCATGCCCAGTAGTAGGTGTTCAGTTCCTATATAATCGTGCCCGAGCCGAAGAGCTTCCTCCCGGCTGAGCGATATAACTTCCTTAACTCTATTTGAAAATTTAGCTTCCATAAGCTGACTCCTTGGAATTAAATGGTGAAATGAGTATACCCCTCGCGCCCAAAACTCTTAATAGCAAGATAGATACATATGCTTAGAAAACAACACGAGCGTACTAGCATTTGTTCATCTTTGCGTAATAGAGCGTTCAATTATCTGGGATGCCTGAGGGCCCTCACAAAATAACACATCTACAATACTTAAATTCGGTACAAAGTCTTTGCCAAAGGCTTGTATGTACTTTATTGGTTGAAATTGGAAATCTTCTATAGTCAGATTTGAAACCAAAATCTTCTTCCGATAGTCGTACATCTCATTTTGAGCGGGAAACGAACCGGTAGCTGGCCAAAAGTCAACCGAGACGTTCCACATCAATAAATCCAGACATTTTGTCAGTAGAGCTAGGTTGAGGTCAACGAGATACCTAAACGGTTTGTACAAAACGGCACGAAACTCATCAGCAAAATGACTGAAGAACGGCGTTTTGCCGTAGGCTGACGCAATACTACGCCAGTGGTTGTTTTGCCAACGAACTTCGTGGGCTATGCGAACGTCTCTAGTTGATACTTTTCCACTACCTCTATGTACTGGTACGCTAAGTAATTGTATTTGGTTGGCTCCAAAAATATAACAGCGGTTCCGGTAACTTTGCTTAACGTAAGTTTCACCAATATCTATCCAGACTTTTGAGCCAGATTCCAGGCAAGTGAAATAGGCAATGCAAGGCAGATAGTGGCTTTCAATGAGGATAGAACGATTCAAAAAGTATGGCTGGGAAGCTTTATGAGTACAACTAAACCAACATAGTAATGTCGCCTAATCCCTGCCGTACAATCTGAGGTTCATCTTGCGTACAGTCCACCACCGTAGAGGCAACATTGTTACCCATACCACCGTCAACAATAATGTCAACTTGATCGGCAAACCGATCGTAGATCATTTCAGGATCAGTAGCGTAGGCGACGATTTCATCTTCGTCGTGTACCGAAGTGGTTAGCATAGGGTGGCCTAAACGGCTTACGAGTTGCTGCGGAATAGCATGATCAGAAACCCGAAAGCCAATGGTCTTGCGTTTAGTATCTATTTTTTTTGGAACGTGGTTATTAGAAGGTAATATAAACGTGTAGGGACCTGGTAAGGCTTTGTTCATCATTTTAAACACGGGAGTGGTCAGGTTTTTTGAATATTCAGACACTTGGCTGATATCCTGGCAAAGGAATGAAAACTGATTCTTTTGAGGGTCAACACCTTTAATCCGGCAAAGCCGTTCAATGGCCTGCGGATTGAGCAAGTCACAACCTACAGCGTAAATGGTATCGGTAGGGTATATTACTAAACCTCCTTCTTGCAACACTTCGGTAACTTTCGTTAGTTTTTTGTTTTCGGGATAAACCGGATGGATTTTAAGAAACGAAGCTTTCATATTCGTGTGAGTAATATATGTGTAAAAAATTGAACTGATTGTAAAAACTTTTTTTGTGAACGGTAATGTTACACAAAAGTTAGTTTACGAGCGAAACCAAGTAGGGTAAATACTAACTTGAAGGGCAAAATACTAATTTTTACAGCATATGAAAAGGCAAAAGATACTGGCACTTTTAATCATTGTGGGAACCATGCTGCTGGTAACATTTTCTTTTTATGGCTATCAGGCAATATACACTCCTAATGTACTGGTTGATGATTCGGATCGAGTACTACTTATCCCTTCCGGTACCACTTTCGATCAAGTACAGGATCAACTATACGATCAACACTTCGTGAATGATTTGCTTTCGTTCAGTACATTGGCAAAGTTGATGAAGTACGATCGGTACGTAAAGCCTGGCCGCTATCTCTTGCGCTCTAATATGTCGAATATTGAAGCTATCCGGTTATTACGTTCCGGTGAGCAAACCCCGGTAGACGTAACCTTTAACAATGTTCGTCTGAAACCTGAACTAGCCGAACGCTTGTGTGAAAATCTGGAAGCAGATAAGGAACAGTTACTGGCATTACTGAATGATCAAGAATTTGTGGCACAGTATGGTTTCACCACCGAGAACATCCTCACCATGTTTTTGCCCAATACTTACGAGTTTTACTGGACTACCTCCGCTGAGGAGTTATTTGAACGATTTCATCAGGAATATCAAAATTTTTGGAGCGAACAACGGCTGGAGAAGGCCAATACGCTGGATATGAGTCCGAAAGACGTAGGGGTTTTAGCTTCTATTGTTGAGTCAGAAACGAATAAGCCAGACGAAGCACCTAAAGTGGCTGGGTTATACATTAATAGGCTGCAACGCAACATTGCTCTGCAGGCTGATCCAACCCTGGTGTTTGCCGCAGGTGACTTCACCATTAAGCGGGTGCTTAACAAGCATAAAGAAATTGATTCACCCTACAACACGTATAAGTATACTGGGCTGCCGCCGGGTCCTATTCGGGTGCCTTCTATCAATGCGATAGATGCAGTACTGAATTATGAAGATCATAACTACTTGTATATGTGCGCTCGGGAGGATTTCTCAGGTTATCATAATTTTGCTACTAATTTAAATACGCATTTAGCCAACGCTCGCCGCTACCAGCGGGCTTTAAGCCAGGCAGGAATTTACAACTAACCAATGTACCAACACACAATTCAGATTCGGGTCCGTTACGGAGAAACCGATCAGATGGGCTACGTCTACTACGGTAACTACGCTTCTTATTATGAAGTAGCCCGAGTAGAAGCTTTACGAAGCTTAGGAATGAGCTACCGAGAATTAGAAGAAGCGGGGATTATGATGCCAGTGCTGGAGAACCACTCTTACTACCACCAGCCAGTGCGCTACGACGATCTGTTGACTATTCAGGTTACTTTGCCTGCATTACCATCGGTGAAAATTACCTTTGAATATACTTTTATGAACCAGGAGAGTGCTAAAGTGCATTCCGGGAGAACAGTACTCGCCTTTATGAATTCTGATAGTAAACGCCCTTGCCGTCCGCCGGAGGCAATGCTTGAATTACTCAGACCATATTTTTCCTGAATTTCCGTTGAAGAGCTTTTGCATAATTCGTAGCAAGCTGCTACATTTGCGTTCTGTTTGACCAAGAGGGTTGGCGGAGTGGTCGAACGCGGCGGTCTTGAAAACCGTTGT
>CAKZYJ010000252.1 GCA_937884755.1 uncultured Flammeovirgaceae bacterium | reverse complement strand
GGAGATCCATGTACGGAACCACCGAAGAATTATTCTTTGTGAACTGGGATTTGGGGGGAGCCTATTGGGATAAAGACAATGCTGCGGCTCAAAAGACGTATGCTGAATTTAATCCGATCAATTTTGTCGATAAATGGGATACCCCCATTCTGATTATTCAAGGAGGAAAAGATTTTAGAGTGCCCATTGGACAGGGATTAGAAGCTTTTCAGGTGGCTCAACTGCAAGGGATCAAATCCAAGCTTTTATATTTTCCAGAAGAAAACCACTGGGTACTCTCAGCCCAAAACAGCTTAGTCTGGCAAAGAGAATTCTTTAAATGGTTAGAGGAGACAGTAAAGAACGTTGAAATAAATAGTGGCAAATAGGCCCGCTTGCTATTTGTTGTAATAGTTCTCTAAATGGAAACTGCGGTCATAAAAACTTTGGCTACCATTGTATATGGCTAAATATTCCCTGTGGTCGGACTTAGCATATAATTGTCCGTAATCAAAAAAAGGAATAGGGGAATCAATCACTGATTCCCCTACATTTCAGTTGAGTGATAGTCCAGCACAGATAATTATTACGCTAGCTTATATGCTTTAGGCCCAGCGGCAATAATTTCCGGGTTCACACTGTCTTCAAACGATTTGAAATTATCCTGGAATAATCCGACCAGCTTTTCTTTAGTGGCATCAAAAGCGTCCTTATCCTGCCAAGTATCTCGAGGAATCAGAATTTCAGACGGAACACCCGGGCAGCTAAGCGGAACCTCAAAACCAAAGCTAGCATCGGTTTGGGTTTCAACGCCTTCAAAATCATTATTATGAATGGCGTCAATTAAGGCTCGGGTATACTTTAGTTTTATTCGAGAACCAACTCCGTGGGCACCACCGGTCCAGCCAGTATTTACTAACCAAGCTTTAGCGCCGTGTTTCTTAATCTTTTCCGCCAGCAGTTCAGCGTAGCGGTTGGGGTGCCACATCATAAAGGCCGCTCCAAAGCAGGCAGAGAACGTAGCCTGGGGCTCGGTAACGCCCATCTCGGTTCCGGCAACCTTGGCCGTATATCCGGAGATAAAGTGATAAGAAGCTTGCTCGGGGGTTAGCTCACAAATAGGAGGCAAAACCCCGAAGGCATCGCAGGTTAAGAAGATGATATGATTGGCATGTCCTGCAATACCCGGAACCTGAATATTATCAATAAAAGTCAGGGGGTAAGACGCTCGCGTATTCTGCGTAATACTGGTATCACTGTAATCCACCTCCCGGGTTTGGGGATCGTAAATTACGTTTTCCAGCACCGTGCCGTAACGCATGGCATTATAAATATCCGGTTCGTTTTCCGCCGAAAGATCAATCGCTTTGGCGTAGCAGCCGCCTTCAATATTGAAGATTCCGGTATCAGTCCAACAGTGTTCGTCATCCCCAATTAGTTTTCTTTTAGGGTCAGCACTCAGGGTAGTTTTACCGGTGCCGGAGAGGCCAAAAAGAATGGACACATCACCATCATCACTCACATTGGCGGAGCAGTGCATAGGCAATACATCCCGTAAGGGCATCAGGTAATTCATGATGGAGAAGATACCCTTCTTCATTTCACCGGCGTATTCAGTTCCCAGAATGACTATCTCCTTCTCCTCAATATTCACATCAATACTAGTTTTGGAGGTCATTTTCGAGGTATAGCGGTTGGCCGGGAAGCCGCCTCCGTTGAAGATTACGTAATCAGGAGTACCGAAATTCTCCAGTTCTTCATCGGTAGGCATAATTAGCATGTTTTGCATGAACAGCGCGTGGTAAGCCCGTGTACAGACAATCCGTACTTTCAGTCGGTACTGCTCGTCCCAACCGGCAAAAGCATCTACCACGAACAGTCGGTCTCGAGTATTCAGATAATCGATGGCTCGCTCGCGATTCACTTTGTAAGTGTGTTCGTCCAACTCCATGTTGATGTTACCCCAATCAATGTTGTTTTCAGAATCAGCGTGGCGAACAATACGTTTATCTTTAGGGCTACGTCCGGTTTTTTCGCCGGAATAAACGAGTAATGCTCCAGTATCGGAGATGGCAGTTCCTTTTTCGTGTCGTAAGCCGATCTCATACAAGACTGGTACACTAGAATTTCTCAGGATCTCTTTCACATCGATCCCGTACTGAGTTAGGTCAAAGCTCATAGTTTTAATAGTTGTTAAGTTTCACAATTAGAAGGTTAAAACTCTCGAGTAACGAAATTAGAATACTACGCTTTACAGGTAGTGGTCTAGTAAGTCAGTAACAATTTTTCATACGCCAATAAGGAGAAATTGCTACTGAACCACCATGACTTTTCTCTTCGTAGTTTATGACTTTTGTCAGCTTTTTATGCGACTATTATTTATTGGTTGGAAATGGTTTGAAAACTAATAAAGTTAGAATGACAACGATTTTATTGTTGGGCTGGGGAGGGATTACAAATTATGCCAAGCGGTCAAAAACCTTTTTTTAGCGTGAGTTATGGATTATAAGTTATTGATGGAGAACACTAAGAGTTTGATTTCTATATCCTCCGCCCTTACGCTGGTCTGGAGAAAACCGGCTAGGGTTCTACCGCAGCGGCCTACCGTTTTTTCATTGATGAAAAGTAGACTCGGCGTGGTGACGCCCGGCGTGGGGCGCAAAAATCTTGGAAACCTTGAAATTGCACCGGCAACCCGCCGCGTCAACGGTGGATCACTGAGCTCAGACAGCAAGCTTTCCCCTGAAGTGGGAAAATGATCATATTTAATTCGTAGTTCACATTTGTATAAGTTTTACTGCCATCCACCGCCTAAACTTCGGTAGAGTTCAATATTGGCTAGAATGATTTGCCGTTTTAGGTCGGCCAGTTCTAATTCACTCAGCAGGGCATCTTCCTGGGCATTGATTACTTCCAGGTAGTTAGCGAAACCACTCTGGAAAAGGAGGGAGGCATCCTGAACACCCTTGGTGGTTACAATGATGCGTTGCTGGGCAATGCTGTATTCTTCCCGTAGCTTGTCAATGGTAACCAATGCATCTGAAACCTCTCGAATGGCCAGAATAATGTTGTCTTTAAAATTGAGCTCAGCTAGTTGTCGTTCGGCCATCGCAATATTATGATTCGTTTTTAACCGGCGGTTCTGGAAAATGGGCTGGAATACCGCACCGTCGAGCATTGCGAAACCTGATCCGAGCGGATCGAGAAAACTATTAAAGATAAACGAGTTAAGGCCGGTGCTGGCATTCAGCACCAGCGAAGGATACTTCATGGCTTGAGTTACTCCTACCCGAGCGTTGCTGGCAATTAACTGGTATTCAGCGGCGGCAATATCCGGCCGGTTGTTGATCAGTTCCATTGGTACACCTACCACGTAACGGTCATCGAATACTACATCTTCCAGATCCTGCTCAATATTAATGGGTCGTGGGTAGCGGCCCAGCAGTTGATTCAGCCGATTTTCCAAAAGAATGTACTCCCGCTCTAGCTGGGGAATCAAAGATTCGGCCCGGAGAATTTGTGACTCAGTTTGCTGAATCGCTAGGGAAGTTGTTTCATCGGCCTGAAACTGTAGCTTCACAATTTCCAGAGTGCTTCTCCCCAACTCTAGGTTGCGTTCGGCTACTTCAATCTGGGAGTTAATCATCAACATGTTATAGTAGGTAGAAGCTACTTCAGCTACTACGGCGGTTTGCACTGCTTTCTGAAATTCCTGGCTTTGCTGAAAGGAAGCTTGAGCAGCCTCTTTCTGCCAACGTAGCTTGCCCCAAAGATCAACCTCCCAACTGGCAAAGAGGGTTGAGGTATAGGCTAGTCGTTCAGTGTAAAATGTTCTGGGAGGATTTTCGCCGTGGTTCCGACGGGCCCGGTTAGAACCGAAGTTGTTGAAGTTCTCCGAGAAGTACTCCCGCTGAAAACCGAATGGAGAGAAACCAAGACTAGGGTACATGTTGGCTCGGTTTAGCTCTAGGTTCTGAGAGCCAATTTCCACCTGCAAAGCTTCCTGTCGCAGGGCAATATTTCCGTTTAGCGCTGTATCAATTAGAGAGATTAGTAGCGAGTCTTCGAAGTAATCTCGCCAGTTGACATCGGCTAGGGTGGTTTGCTGCTCGACAGTAGTATCAACCAGTGGGCTGGCCCCGTAGTAGCTATCCAGGGGAGTGATTTCGGGTCTCAAATAATTTTCACCCACCTTACAACCAATAGCCCCGATCAGGATTAAACTGAAGGGTAGTAATCGTTTCACAAAAATCATAATAAGCAACTTTCTTAGGTAGTTTTGATGCTGAACCGCTCGTTCAACTGAATGAATACGTAGGTTAATACTGGAATGATTAGAATTCCCAGGAAGATGCCGGACAACATTCCCCCAGCAGTACCTATACTCACGGATTTGTTACCAATCGCTGAAGAACCTTCGGAAAACATTAGCGGAATTAGACCAGCGGTAAAGGCTAAGGAAGTCATCACAATCGCTCGTAATCGCAGTGCACTGGCATCCAGTACGGCGTCTAGCACTTTGTCACCCGCCTCTCGTTTCTGGTTTGCAAACTCTACAATCAGAATAGCATTCTTGGCGAGTAGCCCAATCAGCATAATGATACCTACCTGTACGTAAATGTTGTTATCGATTCCGGCCAGATTAATGAATAGAAACACTCCCAGAATTCCGGTAGGGAGAGAGAGAATTACCGCCATCGGTAACCAAAAGCTCTCGTACTGGGCCGCCAGAATAAAGTATACTAGCACAATACTGATGATAAAAACAATGATTGAATCCGAACCGGATTTCTTCTCCTCCAGACTCATACCTGTCCACTCAAAATTCAGGGTGGCTGGTAGTTTCTTTTCACTCATTTCTTCAATCACATCCATAACTTCACCGGTGCTAAACCCCTGGGCCGGGGTAATATTAATTCGAGCTGCATTGTATAAGTTATAGCGAGTTACCGTTTCGGGGCCGAATGATTCTTCCAATTGCACGATGGTATTTAGCGGTACCATCTCATTTTCGTTGTTTTTTACGTAGATTGAGTTAAAAGCTTCGGGTCGTTCGCGGAATGGAATATCAGATTGCATGTATACTCCGTATTGACGGGTAAAACGGTTAAAGTCACCCACCCGGGTACGTCCGAAGTTGGACTGCACGGTAAACATCATATCCTTCACACTAACCCCCAAAGCTTTGGCCTTTTTGTAGTCAATACTCAATTTATACTGGGGGAAGTTGGTGTTATAGGAGGTGAAAGCATTGTCGATCTCTGGCTGTTGGTGAAGCTCCACAATGAATTCATTCACCAAATTGCCAAACTCACTCAGGTCACCGTCGGCGAGGTCCTGTAACATGATCTGCACTCCATCAAAATCACCAAAACCCTGAACGGTAGGGCGGGGGTACATGCTGATCCCTTTAGCCTCACTGATAACCATCAGTTTATTCATAAAATGTTTGATGAGTTCATTGATGTCTTCAATGTCGCCGCGTTCATCAATATCCTTTAATAAGACGTAACCCAGTCCGGAAGAGGGACTCTCTGATCCGCTGACAATATTGTAACCGGAAACGGTATTTACTCTTTCTACAGCTGGTTCCAATTGGAGAATAGAGTCGGCCTGCACCAGAGCCTGATTGGTTCGGTGCAATGACGCACCTTCGGGCATGGTAAGAGTAAATATTAAGAAGTTATCATCCTCAGTGGGTATAAAGGCTTGAGGGGTACGGTTAGCCAGAAAAACTGTAATGGCCACTACTCCCAGCAATCCAATCAGGCTAAT
>CAKZYJ010000251.1 GCA_937884755.1 uncultured Flammeovirgaceae bacterium | reverse complement strand
TTACCACTTACCTAACTTGGGGGAGTGCAATCGACCACTTTTGAATACAATTGTCGAGCGACGGAGTCTAATCGACGGCCATCGACCTGATTGTGTCACGCTGCGGAGTGCAATCGACCACTTTTTAATGCAATTGTCAGGCTGCGCAGTCCAATCGACGGCCGTAAACCTAGTTGCGTTATGTGGATCAGTTAGGTTTACGGGGTAATTTAGTATACTTCATAGTGATTAAAGTACATCTACCTAGGAACGATTAATTCCGATAGTCAAATCTTCAAAGTTTTCAGGGTGTAAGCCATCAAATTCTTTTTGCAGTACTTTCAGGTACTGCCAGCGTTGTTCAGTGAGCTCGGTTGCTTCTTCGCACCATCGGATAGCCGCTTGGTCTTTATGCTGTACGTCAATATCTTCCCTTCCTTTAGTTTCAATAATCCAGTGTGAGCCATCTTCTAAGACCGAAACGAAGTCTGGATAGTAATTACGGATGCTGGCAATAGAATCAGTATACTGAATATAAAAGCCGAATTGTTGAGGAAGCTTAGAGAAAGAGACTATATCGTCAGATTTATCTAAAAAGGTGGCAAACCGTTCTTCAAAGCTGTTATCGCAGGGGATGTAGTTAAAGATAGTTTTATCCGACTCTAGCACTTTCCGGGAAGTGGGAAAAGGAGGGGTAGTAGAAAGTAAAACCTGTATTTTTTCTATCGTTGCTTCTTTTTCCTCTACTACTAATTTTCTCAACCGTTTTGAGAATAAATCAGTGACTACGTAACTCGCCAGATTTCTACTCATAGCCTCGATAGTAAGTGGTTCGTAGAGGTTTACTATTTCGCCAAATGCTTTGTGTTCAAAGAATTCGCGAACTTTTGGTACTAATGCGGCAAATTGAGAGGGTAGTTTGATCTGCTGCGCAATCATTTTAGCGTAGTAGCCAATTACCTCTTCGGGGGTTTGAGCGGGTGGAATCTCATAATTGCGATCAAATAACATTTCATCAGTAAGTATATCCCTTCCTTCGTAAATAAATGATTTGATATCTTCTGATTTACCCTTAAGTGGCAATGGAGTAACGTTAAATTGCATTACATCTATTGAAGTAATTTCTTCGGCCAAAGACTTCTTCCGACCTACCAGTGGGGTTAATTTAGGAATGCCAATATCCTGAGCAGCTTTTTCTTCCATTGGCTCAATGGTAAGAATAGTGAGTTTATCTTTGCCGACCTTGTAGGTGTCTAGCTTAATATCCTCCAGTTTCTCCAGATCATCCACAAACTTCAAGAAAGCATTGTTCCCGATAATATCTACCCGTTCCTGATACTCACCGAGGGGTAAGTCTCGGAACATAAGCCGCAAACCCCGACCAATAGCTTGTTCGGGTAGAATATTGGCTTTGGCACTATAAGGTCGCAAACCAACGACTACGGTTACGTTCTTTACATCCCAGCCTTCCCGAAGCATGAGTACCGATACAATAGCATTTACGGGACTGGTCCCCTCGTCTACTTCCCTCGATGCCTCACGGGCTTTATCTAGGTCTCTCTTAGATACTTCTCCCTTTCGGTCAGTATGAATTATCAGCGTTTTATCTCCAGTAAAGAGGGCCGGGTACTTTCTGCCAAGCCAATCGCCCACGTCGTCAGCCTCTTTGGTGCTGTTCATCATAAAAAACAGTATGGGCTTTTTCTTCAGGGGTGATAACTGATCTAAGTACTCTTTCCAGCGTTCTACGGCAGCCGTGAGAAAACCAACGTAACGCACGCTGGCAATATCCGACTTAGCCTCTTCTATCTGAGCAATGCCTTTGACCGGACGCTTCACGATTCCGTCAATGATGGCTTGCTTAAGCGGGTAATCAAACACTGTCCAGGGAAACAGTTGACCCGAAGTGAAACGTGGCGTAGCCGAGAAATCTAGCTGAGCAGCTACCGGGCATTGTTCGTGTAAACGGCGAATAAATTTGTTCCATTCGCTGTCTTCTTCGTGAGTATGGTGGGCTTCGTCGTTGAGTACCATCACCAGTCCATCCCGCTGAGTAATTCGCTCATCAAAATCGGAGATAACTGTTTTATCGTTAGGGGGAATGTCGCCGAGCATGTCGGTCATTATATCCGGTTCTTCGTCTTTTTTGCGGGTAGGGCGCTCGTAAAACTGCTGAATATTGGTAAGATACAAAGCACCATCACTATGCGCCCGTTCGGTATCGCCTCGCATGTAGTACTCCATCTCCCACCAGAATTGGAAGTGTTTAGGATAAAGTGGTAGGGTACGGAATACCTGTCCTCCGGCGAAGTCCAGCTTCAGTCGTTCAAACACAATCACGTTAGGGGCAATCACCAGAAAGGTTTTGGCGTAGCGTTCGGCATCTTCCCGAATGGCGTTGGCGTACTGCCAAACAATGGCTAGACTCATCACTAGCGTTTTTCCACTGCCCGTGGCCATCTTCACCGCGTAGCGGGTAAACTCATCGGCAGTAGGGAGGCGAATTGTGCCTACGTTAGCCGCGTAGGTTTCCAGCAATTGGGTGCGGGTATGGATCTGCTTTACTTCGTACAGATAGATGAGCGTCTCAATAGCTTCGCGTTGGGCTACGTGAAACTTGAAAGGTACCCGGTTCGCCAACGTATGGTCGGTGCGAAACCAGAAGTTCAGTAGTTCTTGGCTGGTAGCCGTAGCTCCTTTGTATTTGTTGTTACGCCACTCGCTTACTTCCCGGCGAATAGCTGGTACACAAACGGCAGTACGGAGCTGACTGCCAATATCAATTAAATCAAGCTGCGAAGGGTCTTTCTTGCGTTTTGCCATATTAGTATAGTAACGTCATTGCGAGCGAGGAACGAGCGAAGCAATCTTCTCATTGGAGTGCTCTAGTTGTTTTGAGGGAGACTGCTTCGTCATACTTCCTCGCAGTGACGGTGTAATGTTGTTTATCTACTCACTTTAGCCATCTATAAAACCTATTTACCCCCGTCATTGCGAGGAATGGAATAACGAAGCAATCTCCTCCATTGGAGTACTTTAGTTACTTTGAAGGAGACTGCTTCGCTATCGCTCGCAGTGACGGTAATATTTTAAATTATCCACCTACCTCAATCTCCACAATCTTCGTCGTATCATTTCCTAAAATATCAATTACTTTGACTAGGACTTGGTACGTACCTGCTTCCTCGTAAACATGGCTAGCTTGTAACTCCAGCTTAGGACGTTGCTTGGTGCGGTAGCTCTGCCACTCATTGTGGAAGGTATCGCCGTAGCCCTGGTAGTTCCAGTCTACCGCCCAGTAATCAATCCACTGGCTCCAGTGGGTGATGCTTTGCTGTACTTCCTGCGGCACTTCGTCGGGAGAGATTACGAAGTTATTGAGTGTTAACCCAACATTTTTGCCTTTTATACTGGTTTTTGCATCCAGATAGGCTAGTTCGTAGAATACGATATCGCCCTGCTCGACGGCCTGTTTCTCCAGCACCTCGCGGGGGATTTTCAGGCAACGGATGTTTACTTTGTTTTCAGCAGCCATGTGCTGGGCGGTTTCGTTCACCTCAAAGGCAAAGTCCCAGCCCAGAAAATCGATACCGTTGGTCTGGGCGTTACGTTCTTTTCCGGCCAATTGCCAGAATTCTTTGATGCTGGCTTTGATATCTTCTACTGTGACGGGCGAAGATACTCCGCCCACGTGCACCATGCGCCCCGCTTTAGCCCCGTGCAACCAGGTGTAACCTGCGAGGGCATTGGCGTGGTATAAATCCAGAATAAAGCTACGGTAAGCATTGAGTTGGGCCAACCTATTTTCCGGATGATCAAACTCCGCTTCCATCCACTGCTGCCGCTCGTACTTGCCCAGGTTTTGCACGATGAAGGGCTTGACGTGCTCAATACCCAGCAACCGCTTGCGGGTAGTATGGATTGAGAAGCGACCTAGATCAGCGGTGATCCACCGCCGCCCCAGCTTTTCGGTCGTAGCCGCGGTAGTGCCCGACCCACAAAAACAGTCCAACACCAAATCTCCCTCATTGCTACTCGCCTTGATAATGCGTTCTAACAGAGCTTCGGGTTTTTGCGTGGCATAGTTTACTCTTTCTAATGCCTGGGAATTTACTGAATGAACATCAGTCCAAATATCGTTAACAGGTTTGCCCTTGGAGTCGGAAAGATACTGCTTGTATCTCAGATACTTTCCTTCTTGCTCAACGACTCGATTCTGTTGACGTAGCGTTGCCAATTTTTCGTCACTAACTGTTTTTAACGGTTGGAGTTGATATAAGCCTCGCTCATCTTCTTGAGTAAATTTGGACTTTATATACTCTTTTGAATGGGGTAAAAATAACTTGTTAGAGACATAGTTTTCAGATTTAGTGAAGTAAAGTATTATGTCATGATCGTTGCTAAACCCTTTTGCAAGAACCTTACTGCTTCCAGTGTTGGTTGTCCTCTTCCACACAATCTCATTTCTAAAATTTTCATACCCAAAAACTTCATCTAATACACATTTAGCATAGTGACCTACGTGCCAGTCGAGATGGACGTAGATACTGCCGTCGTCGGCCAGCAGTTCGCGCAGTAGGATGGCCGTTTCGTAGAACCATTGCAAGTAGCTGTCTAGCCCTCGGCCCCAGGTATCGCGGTAGGCTTTCTGCTCCAGCATGGAGGGCTGTTTTACGAACTGGGCGGCCGACGATTCGGTAGAGTTGCCGTCATGGTCAGGGTCGGCGGGTACGCTAGCGGTAAAGGAAAAGTTGGCTCCGGTATCAAAGGGCGGGTCAATGTAAATGAGGTTTACCTTTCCGGCAAACTCGGGTAACAGGCTAGGCAGCACGTACTTTTTGTCGCCCCAGATGAGCCGGTTATACCAGCCGCTTTCCTTGGCTTCCTGCTGGGCGGCCTGCCCAAACATATCAGGCGTACCGTGGGCGGCGGCTACCTGTCGGGTCTCGTTTACCGTTTCAATGGTCTGAAAGGGAAGGGCAATCCGCACCGGGGCCACCTTTTTGTCGTCTCGGTATTTGCCTTCCCACGTAAGTTCAGTCATAAAGTCTGTTAGGATGTTTTACGCCACGTACTGAACGCCCAAAATAACCAAATACCCCAAAACCACCACCCACAATCAATAAAGTTTTCTTCTTTAGACCGTCATTGCGACGAGGTACGAGGAAGCACTCTCCTCCTCAGGACTATTAGCTACTTTGCAAGAGATCACTTCGTCCTGCGTCCTCGTGATGACGTTTAGAATGAAGATAGTAGTAACCGTCATTGCGAGCAACGCGAAGCAATCTCCTCCTAGGGAGTACTGAGGCTACCTTGTGGGAGATCGCCACGCTATCGCTCGCGATGACGTCTCGTGGTATTTTTTCTACCACTGCCGAACTTCCTTCCACAAATCATCCCAATTCGGGTTCATCCGTTCAATCAATGTTTCCTTTTTCTTGCGAGAACCTCCCTTGATCTGCTTTTCCCGCTGAATAGCCTCTCCAATACTAGCGTACACCTCATAATAGACCAACTTGGTAAGATTGTATCTCGCCGTAAAACTCTTCGGATCTTTCCGGCTCTGGTGTTCCTGCACTCTAGCGATCAGATCAGCCGTGACTCCTGTATAAAGGGTAGTATGATGCTGATTTGTCATGATATACACGCACCCTCCTCGTTCCACATTTTTTTAGATTATGTATGCTGTAAAGTAAGTTAATTCTCATTTTATCTTGTCGTTGCGAACGGAATGAATCGATCCCCTGCTGCGCCCATCTCTCCCTTACTTAGT
>CAKZYJ010000250.1 GCA_937884755.1 uncultured Flammeovirgaceae bacterium | reverse complement strand
GTTTAACTGAAGCAGGGATTCCGATAGTTCTTCAGCGCGTAAGTGAGTGACCAGGGGGCTTAGTGAAAGAGCACTACCTGCGCCCGCTAGTTTTTTCAGAAAGGATCGTCTGAGGGGAGTCATGAGTATTGATTAGTTCTAGGTGTTAGAGTGTTTTGGTGTTATAGTGTTACATTCTTTGAGTGGATGATTCTTATTCCGGTAAATTGTAGTTTAAATTAAGTCCAGAAATTTTCTAACATTTTACATATGATGCTTTTTTAATGTGTTTCATTTCTTGCTGCCAGATCGTTATCTATTTTTATAGTGATATCTAAGTCTCTTATATTTTCAGGAGGATTGAATTCACTCCAACTATGACATTCCATGACAATCTCATTTCGATCAACAAACAAAAGAAAACCTACCGTAAAGTCCTCGTTTTGAGCGACTACCACAGGATTATGAATTGTTTCTTTTTCTATGTTTAGATGATTGGCTATAATCTTCAAATAATATCCAGCACCAGTGTATTCAAAACTGACCAATTCATATTCTTTAAGAAATTTATTCCAACTGCCAACACTTAGTCTGTTCTTCAGCATTAGTTTTATTGCCTGTATTTCGTATGGTCTGAGTTTCATTTGAAATGCTTAGGTACATTAACACCCTAACACTATCGCACTAAAATACTAATTAAGAATACATCGCGTCCGCTACTTCTTTGATGGCTAGTACCATTTTTTCGGTATCTTCTCGGGATGGGGTGGTATTCCAACTGCCCATCTTGTGGGTGCCGCCTACCACAATGCCGTCTTGGCGGTTAATAGTGTAGGCGCCTTTGGTAGCAATCCGGTAATTTACTTCCTGCTGTGGAATCACAAACGCTAACTGTCCTGAAATAGGAGTAAGGTGCGGGTCGTCCGTAATCTTCTTGGCACCAATGCCGGTGCAATTGACGACACACTTTTCTGGTAGCGCATCAAAATCCTCCAGTCGTTTAAATTCCTGAATTTTCACGGTTCCTCCAAACCGCAGAAAGTCATCGGTATACATTTTTAGCAGGGAAGGGATGTTGAAAACCATGCTGGTACTGCGGTACACTACCGATTCTTTAAACGGATGCTCCTTATCGTTTAGCAATTTAGATTTAGGTAGAACGTTCATAAAAGCGTACTGATCGTTGTGAGGAAGGTCACCATGGGGGCGTAATTCCTGGCGTACGTCATAGGTATCGGTCCAAACTACTTTATCGCCCAGTCCTAACAGGTTTTGAAAAGCCAGAAAGGAGGTTTGATGCATCTGTTTGAATGTATCCCGAAAAGTATCAGTAATCTGATCGGATTCAATTAAGCGATGAGTGGGCGACCAGGTACCCGTTGCCTTGCTAGAAGTAATATCAGGAGCCATTGCTTTGGTGTAGATAGTAACTTCGTAGCCCCTTCGTTGCAGCATGCGGGCCGTGGTAAGTCCGATTACTCCGCAGCCTACTACAGCTACTTTTCGAGCAGCGGTGGGAGGAAGAGCAGAAGATTGTAAGGAGGTGGTTGCCAGCGAAATCTCTTTACCCCAGGAAGTATCTACCAAATCGGCAGCTACCGCGGCTGAACCCCAGGAAAGTGACCACCCACTTCCTCCGTGACCATAGTTGTGTACCAGTGTGGTATTTCCCAAATTTTCAGTTTCTATTCTTGGTCCAAGTGTTCGGTAAGGACGCAGCCCAACGGTTTCCTTGACGACTCGGTCGAGTGAAATTCTGAGCTTGGGTAGGTATCGTGAAGAATGTTGTATA
Organism: uncultured Flammeovirgaceae bacterium; assembly: GCA_937884755.1. Lineage (GTDB taxonomy): Bacteria > Bacteroidota > Bacteroidia > Cytophagales > Cyclobacteriaceae > Tunicatimonas. Next base: position 7,327 of record CAKZYJ010000250.1, on the reverse strand, counting down.
TTAAGCTGCTTCTCTGCCAGACGCAATGCTCGAGGTGTGCAGGCGGTGAATCCTAAGGCGGCTCCGGCCGCTACGGACTTCTTGATAAATGATCTTCTATTTGTCATGAGGGTGATATTATATTTTTTTTATTGTTTAAAATTCAGAATAAAATTCCGAAACATCAACGTTATGCGAATATATTCTACTGAGTTAAATGTGGCTATATTTCAGAAAGTGACATTACAAGCGAGGCGATTGGTAAGTATATTCTTTTTGGGATTGCTACTGATGATTGGTACAATAGGGGCGTACGCCCAGCAACCAAACGTACTATTCATTATATCCGACGATCTGAACACCCAGATCGGTCCGTATAACCGAATAGACCAACACACTCCCAATTTGAACCAACTGGCGCAGCGAGGGGTGAAATTCTCCCAGGCCTACTGTCAGTTTCCGCTTTGTGGCCCCTCCCGGGCCTCCCTGATGAGCGGACTCTATCCGGAGACTAATGGTATCTTAAAGAATATTGATAAACCCGGCAGCTACCGGGTGGAAACTCCCCGACTGGCCGATCATCCGTCAATGGCGGGTTTTTTTCGGGAGCAGGGCTACTTTGCTGCCCGGGTTTCCAAGATCTACCATATGGGCGTACCCGGCGGTATTGAACGAGGCGCCTCCGGAGGTGATGATCCTGACTCCTGGGATTATGCTTATAACGTGATGGGGCCAGAAACGCTGAGCCAGGGAAAACTGGAACTGCTATCGCCCAAAAATCTGCACTACGGAGGTAACTTCGCCAAAATGGTGTTGCCTGACACCCTGGATTATACCCAAACCGATTATCTGGCCGTAAGCCAGGCCATTGCTGTTCTGGAAAGTAGGGCGAATCAGGTAGCCGAAGGAGCTACCAACAAAGTAAAATTAAAGCCGCAGGAGCCCTTTTTTCTGGCGGTAGGCTTGGTGCGGCCCCACGTTCCACTGATTGCCCCCGAAAGCTGCTTCACGCCTTACCCGGCAGACGAAATGAAATTGCCTGAAATAGCCGGATTGGATCAAGTACCCGAACGAGCGTTGACGCGGCAGAACCAAAAAGTGTGGGGCATGAGTGAGCAGCAGCAAAAAAAAACTATTTCGGCCTATCTGGCGAGTGTGCAGTTTATGGACGAGCAGGTTGGGCGACTACTAACCACATTAGATCAACTGAATTTGCGGGAGAGCACCATCGTGGTATTTGTTTCCGATCATGGCTATAACCTGGGCGAGCACGACTGTTGGTCGAAAATTAGCTTGTGGGAAGGAAGCGTTCGAGTACCGATGATTATCTCGGCACCCGGTAGCCGATTCCAGGTGAATTACGGCACTACTTCGGACGCTACTGTAGAACTCATTGACTTGTACCCCACCTTAAGTGAACTAGGCGGGTTGGCCAATCAGCAACCGGAAATATTGCAGGGTAAAAGTTTGGTAGAGTGCTTGATTGACAGCCAGCATCAGTTTGAGGATAACTACGCTTACACTGTGTCTTACGGCGGAACAGCGGCCACTATTAAAGCGGACGATTGGCGCTATACGCTCTGGGGAGAAGCATCCGACGGAAACAACGAAGAATTATATAATCATACAACCGATCCAGAAGAATTGAAGAACCTGGTAAACGATCCGGCTTCTCAATCCAGGTTAATCCAAATGCGGAGTAAGTTAACAGAAGCACAACAACAAGCCAAAACGGCGCTGCCCTAGAGGCGAAGCTGTCGGATTAGTTTTTTCTGTTCTCCTAATAGAGAATTACCTTTGGGTAGAAAAATAGTTTGACCGTGAACGAATCGGAGCGATTATTTGCCTATTTACAGGAATTTTTATCCGAGCAGCGAATGCAGCGGTTTGAGGAGGTAATGAGCTGGCGAACCCGGCATTTTGCAGTAGCGGTAGAGGATGTGTATCAGGAACATAATGCTAGCGCTATCATCCGTACCTGCGACTGTCTGGGTATTCAGGAACTGCATATCATGGAACGGGGTAACGAATTTAGAGTTGCTAAGGGCATGGCCAGAGGAGCTGAGAAATGGGTAGATGTACACTATTATCAGGAACCCCCGCACGAGAATAGCGCACTAGCTTGCCTGAAAGTGCTAAAGCAGCAGGGGTACCAGATTGTAGCCACTTCTCCCCACTACGATCATACTCCCGCCACATTCAATATTACTCCTCGATCCGCCTTCTTCTTTGGCCACGAGAAGTACGGGCTATCCGAAGCGGTAACCGATCAGGCCGACCAGTTTATTAGTATTCCTGCCTATGGATTTACCGAAAGCTATAATGTATCCGTAGCTGCCGCCCTACTGCTGAATGACTTGGTTCCTCGCCTCCACCAATCTAGTGGTATTAAGTGGCATTTGAGCGATGAGGAGAAACTAGAAAAACGAATAGATTGGGCTAAGAAGAGTATTCTGAACGTAGAAAAAATTCTGGAACGCTACTATGATAATGATAGATGAGTAATGATGAATGATTGATAAAGTACATAAATTTGATTGTCATTTGTGATCTTTCGTTCTTCGTAAGTAGATTGAGTTGTAGTTTTGAGCAAATAGTCAATCACTCATTATTCATCATTCATTGATCACTAAAACTCCTTCATTCTCCTTTGGCGTTATCGCCGACGTTCAGTACTGCGACTGTCCCCCTACGGAAGTGCGGTTTTACCGGAAGTCCACTGATAAACTTCAGGAGTGCCTGACCACCCTCAATCAGCAAGATTTAGCCTTCACCCTGGATGTGGGCGATCTCATTGATCGGGACTTCAGTAGTTTTGATACCATCCTAAAGGAATACCAGAAAGCCAATGCCCGTATCTACCGAACTTTGGGCAACCACGATTATTCGGTAGCCCCCGAACATTTGTCTGAAGTTCCGAATCAGATTGGGTTAAATTCAGCGGGTTACTACGATTTTGTGTACCTGGGCTGGCGATTTATCGTGCTAAACGGCACTGAAGTAAGCACTTACGCTCATCCGGCGGGTAGCAAAGCTTACGGGGCTGCCGAACAAGTGCTAGAAAAGCTCGAGCAAGATGGGTTACCTCAAGCTAAACCCTGGAATGCCGGAGTTGGCTCACAGCAGTTAAACTGGCTACAAGACCGTCTGCAATCAGCCCAATCAGCCCAGCAGAAGGTAATTGTGATGGGACATTACCCACTCTATCCCGAAGACCCGCATAACCTCTGGAATGCCGATGAGGTAGTGGACATTTTGGAGCAAACCGATAATGTAGTCGCCTACCTCAATGGTCATAACCATGCTGGAAACTACGGCCAGAAAAACGGTATCCACTTCCTCAACTTCAAAGGCATGGTAGATACTCCCGATCAAAATACCTTCGCTACCGTCCACGTATATTCCGACCGATTGGAAGTAGAAGGTTTTGGCCGAGAGGATTCGCGAGAACTGTCTATTCGTTAGTTCTAAATTCCCAAAAAAATTTAGCTTTCTTGTAACCATTTGTGGATTGATAGCCACTAGATAGTATGACTGGACAAGAAACTAAGTTACATAGTGAAGCCATCACTTGAGAAGCAATACGTAGCGCAGGCGATTCGGGGAGATAAAAAGGCATTTAATGCGCTGGCGGATCACTATTATACCGATTGCTTTACCAAGGCAAAATTAATACTGGGCAATGAGTCATTAGCGCAGGATGTAGCCCAAATTTCATTACTCCAGGCGTACCGCAGTCTGGAAAAACTACAAAATACAGCTCGATTCAAAGTTTGGCTGCTTGGCATCGTCCGAAATATCAGCCGCAACTACCTCAAACAAAAGAGACAGGCCTTCTTTTCATTAGATGATTTTTCTGCTCTGTCACAAGCTAGTTTCGATGAGAAATCTAAGCACCTTAGTGAGTTAGTCACTGCTGCAATACAATCACTAGAGGCTCACTATCGAGATGTGATTACTGCTTTCTATTACGACGGACTTGGGCTTTCGGAGATTGCTTTGCGGCAGCAGATTTCGCCAGAGACTGCTAAGGTGCGCCTATACCGAGGGCGGCAGATGCTCAAGGGGAAGTTATCTGCCCACCAAGACTTATACTACTATTATCGAGAACCGCTTAAGAAAAGCATTATGAAAAAACTGACGATTGCCGACGTATATCTGAAAGAGAACGGAAGCGCAGCGCTGCTACTCCAGTCCGAGGGTGGGGAATACTTTTTACCGATTATTGTGGGTTTCTTTGAAGCTCAGGCGGTTTTTCTGGGGTTGCAAGGTATCAAAACTGGTCGCCCAATGTCTCATGATTTGGCCGTATCTATGCTAGATGCTACTGGTACTACCCTGGATAAGATTTGTATCAACAAACTGTTTGAAGGGGTATTTTACGCCTATCTCGCGATTAAACACAGTGGTAAGACGGTGCAAGTAGATGCTCGGCCTAGTGATGCGGTTGCATTGGCCGTAAGACTTAATACGCCGATTTATGTAGCCGAAGAAGTGCTGGATGAAGCCGGAATTCCTATTCCCAAAGCTTACCAAAATACTAAACCCAAAGGAAAAGGAATTAATAAATTTGTGAGTGATTTTGCGCGGGATAAAATCAATCGAATCATCCGAGAATCGGTTCCTCAGCCAGAAAAAGAAGACGAAAAAGCACAGAAATCTAAATCATTGGAAAAAAAGCAAACATTTGGCGATATGCTCATTGATCTGGCCTTCGGTGATACTGATGTGCCGGAGCTCAATCTGCCCTGGCAACCCCGACGCTACACTAGTTGGGACGAAGCCCGCCACGAGCCGGGGCGAGTAGAGTGGCTCGATCTGAAAAGCCAAGAATTGACCGATTTTGCTGAGAAAATTAAGCCTCTGAGCCAGGTTAATACACTGGAGCTTACTGACTACGGTTTTGCCGAAATGCCTACAGGTATTGAACAGTTACCGAAGCTATGTCAGTTAAATCTCAGTGGTAATCAACTGACTGATTTGCCAACAGAAATGGAGCAACTCGCTCGTTTGGAAGGGCTGAATTTGAGCAAAAATGTATTTCGAGAGTTACCCGAAGTTGTTGAGCGTTTACCCGCTTTACTGCAGCTAGATCTGTCTAAAAATCCTACATTATTCCTTTCGCAGGCTTTGCATATCTTGAGCCGTTCGAGAACAATAGATCACCTTGCGCTGAGAGAAAATAACCTTACGCGCTTGCCAGAAGAGATCAAAGAGTTGTTAAACTTAGTAAGGCTTGAGTTAGGGAATAATCCGGACTTAGATTTACCGCAGTTGTTTCAGGTTCTCCATCACCTTCCTTCGTTAAGTATGCTGGAGTTACCACATCTTGCACTAACGTCCCTCCCGGCAGAAGTATCCTTACTTCAACACCTTACGGGGCTAAACCTGAGCGATAATCCGGGTTTAGACCCTACATCTTTATACCAGCGGCTTAGCCACCTCCCCCAGCTAAAAGTATTGATACTGACGCGCTGTGGTTTGTCTAATCTTCCTGAGAAACTAGAATTACTTGGCAAACTAAAAGTACTCGAGCTAGGGGGTAATCAAATCTCGAAAGAAGAGCAGGAACGGATTAAGAGGTTACTACCTAGTACTACAGTAGTTTTCTAGGTATTGAAGATGGTCTTAGCAAATTTCGGGGTCTCCCGCTTAGAATACAGTAGACCCCGAAATTTGCTGCTTCGGCAGTCCGATTCACTTGTCCGGGGAAATTCTCATTAAGGCAACTCAGTTCATTATCCACGTCTGGGAGGTATTACCTCGTATACTTTTCCAATGCGGCTCGAGCATTTTTACGAATTTTGTTACGGAAGAAGGGGGTGAAACTGAGTATCTTTCCAGTAGTGCCGATGGACATGCCGGCCCAGCGTTGAAAGTTAAACTGATCGCTGTGTTTGATGATTCTTCCGTCGCTAATCACGAAGCGAGCGTGGATAACATTGTGCACCGGGCGACTTTTTTTACCGAAGAGATAGTCAGCTTCCCAGGTAGCTTGCCCACCCGTAGCAGTACCGACTACATCATGAAAGTTAATCTTCAAACTATTTTTGCCTCGGTCAATCAGCATTCGCCACATACCCCCAACGGCTCTCTTGCCCCTTAGCCGCCCAAATACCGGGTCTTCGAACACCACATCATCATCGTAGTGCGCGGTCATACCATTAGCATCTAATTGCTGAAAAGCAGTGTAGAATTGCTCGATGATTTGCTGATGCTGCTGTTCGGTATTCATACGTTTGGGATTAGGTAAACCACTGGTCAAACCACTCGAAGGCTTCCGCCTGCATATCCGCTTCAAATTTATGCAAGCCTTGATAAAAAGAGTCACGTTAGCGCTCACCGGCTTCGGCTTTCGCAAAGACTTCCTGCAGAATACCATCCGCCCTATGCATCTCTTCCAGGGTGAATAGTTGATCTTCGTTATTATTGAGTACCAGGGTTGGGCGAGGGGCGCGCATCCCCAGTATCTCAGGGAAATCTAGGAACTGAGGTAAGCGAGGAATATAGGTCATCCAGGTGTGGGTGTAGGCTTTATTCAGCAGGAAATCGTTCCAGGTAGTCATGAAACCCACGCAAACGGCACAAGCAATACGTTCATCTATACCACCCAGGTACGCAGAGCGTAGCCCCCCGCCCGACAGTCCGCAGCAACCCACTCGGCTAGAATCTACCTCCGGGCGACCGCAGAGCACATCCAATGCCCGTTGGTCTTCGACTAAGAATACCCCCGGCCATGAGCTACCTGCGCAAAACAACGATTTGGAAAGAATATGTTCGTGTAGTCCTGCCCAGCGGTTATATTCTCGTATGTAATCTTCCTTTTCGGGATTATCATCCGTTTTTCCTTCGGTAGTGATTTCCCCCCAGCTAATGCCCTCTACATCCTCGAACTTAATTCGGCGGCTGCCGAAGGCAAAGGCATCGGGCACCAGCACCACATATCCCCGTTTAGCTAAGTCGTTAGCCCAGGCCCGACCACTGTAGACTTTTTCCTGCAACTCAACCATCATTGGGTGCCGCTCGCCGGTTTGGGTGATCTTGCGCTTGCCGAAGTACTTATCCCCGCTATGGTCGTGTAAGCCCAGCACGGCCGGTAAAGGTCCACTAGCCCCGGCTGGTTTTAGTAATATAGCCTCGGTAGGACGGCCGTAGGGCAACTGCCAGCTTAGCTCTTCTATATCTAGTCCGTCGTAAGTATACTTTTTATGTACCGTTACTGGTGGGTTAGTGCCAATATCCGGTGCGCCCAGGTATTCCCGCACTTTTTCTTTAGCCTCTTTCCGCCAATCATCAATAGCCTTAAACTCAGTCCGACGGAAGGAAAGCGCCGGAGGGTCGGCGGGTA
>CAKZYJ010000249.1 GCA_937884755.1 uncultured Flammeovirgaceae bacterium | reverse complement strand
CATAGCTACGTATATTTTTCTGCTAGGTACGATATTTATAGAGGTATGTCAACTACTCGTGGGATCAATCATTCCTAGTCCGATGGGAACCGATTGCCACGTAGCGTGGGTGAACTCCGGCATACGGATGTACCAGGTACGGATGTACCCAGTATGGCGGAGTGTGTGGCCCGAAAGTGGGTGAACAGCTAGGGCAAATGGCCTGCCAGGCACTGGCTTTCGGGTATGATGAACTCGCTTCTATCACATCGGACTACACCGCTGAAGGGTGGGCGGGTCAACACGCTCGTCATGCTGGATAAATACCCAATGCCGATTAGACGCAGCTACTGGTTCATTGAAGTATCAAAAAAAGAGGGACTACTCCCGTTTCACGGCGATCCCCCAGGATCACCCAAAATATAGTCTACCGCCTGCTGGGCTTTCTGAGCCGCCTCAATCACCAAGCGTTTGTCGTTGCGAAGTACTTTCAGCCAGCCCTGAATATAGGCAGCCGCACCGCTGAGTTCAGCTTCACTTTGTAAGCCCATCAGGTTAGAAAGAAAGCCGGCGCCCATTTCGGCAATGAGTTCTTCTTTACTATAGATCCAGGAGCCAAACGGCTGAGGGTCAGTGACACTGCTACGGTTGAGCCGCTTGGCGTGTCCTCCGCTATGTGTGATTTCGTGGTAAAGCACGTGAAAATAGGCTTCTTCGCTAGCAAACGTGTTCATCGCGTGCATCGTGTTCATCGCGTGCATATTGATGTAATCGTGCCGAGGGTGGTAAAACGGAGTGTTGCTTCGGGTCTTGACCGCATCATTAATTTGGACTAATTGTTCGGCAATATGCTAGACTTTATTCATCGGTATTTCTCTTGGCTTCTATGTATCACTCATTTGACCCGACAGACGGTTCTTTAGCTCATTTAGCCGGGCCAGCAATTCCGGAAAAGTTTTGGTTTCCCCGTAAATCATACTCTCTCGCATTGTCTGGTAATCCTTTTCCCATGCCTTGCTAATTTCTGCGGAAGGAATGAAATTAATCTTACCCCTTGCGTGATTGGTGTAATCAATACCGCGAACCAGGTTAAATTTCTGTCGATGGGCTACGATGGTATCGTATAGTTCCTTATCTGCCAGGGCACGCTCTCCGTATTTAGTATCCATCAATTTTTCCAAATCGTAGAGGTGACGGCTTAATCGATGAACTCGGATCGCCCGATGTGGCTTTTGAAACTCTTCGTGCAATAGAAATATCTTTTCTAGAAATGTTCGCTCCGGTAGCACGGTAGGGATAGGCACTGGGTCATCGGCAAACGGTTGTTCACCATACTGCTGTCCCACCAATGACTGAATGTTTCTTTCCTCAAAAGGCTCCCTGAGCGACCTGCCTCCAATCTCGATCAGTACCCGAGGCTGAATATAGGTAGATGAACCAGTAAGCGCAGTATACTGGACTTCAATGACTAAAGGGTCAGTATCCGAGTCCTGAAAGTCCTGCAAAGCCAGAGAAATATCCGGAATGTCCATTTCTTTTAGTTTTCTATCTAACCACCCCATCAAATCTCCACTAATGAAAGCACAAGAGGCTTTCCTTAACTTCTTTACCTGGGTTTTGCTCAAGTCACCTTCAAATCCTAGAAAGCTACGGTCAAGGGCTAAGTCAATATCTTCCGAGAAACGCTCAATCAGATTCCATCCCTTACTCAACGAAGTGCCGCCTTTAAAAATCAGGCTGTCGGCGACGGGCAGTGAAAAAACCGCTCGTAATACCAGGGTAACCCACCAGTCTTTTTCAACAGCGGTTGCGGGCAGTCCCGTCTGGGTGCTCACTTGGTTAAATATTTCTCTTCGCTGTTGTTCTGAAAGCAAAAACCATTTACTCATGTTTAGGCTTGTTGTGGTTTTGATTCTAGTACGATTTTCCTGATCCAGGCCGGGGCTAAGCTAGCGTCGTGCAACAACTTTCCCAGATCTTCTTTTTGTAAGAGCTCCCGAATCTGCTTTCGCTGCGCTTGTGTAATATGGTCTTTTCCTAGTGCCCGTAACGCTTGAATAACCAGCCCACTGATGGCTCCTTTTACGGCTAGGTTCTTCGGGGTGGTTCGTTTAAACTTAATACTACTATTACCTACTTGAATATCGCGAGCTGCCCCGTCGGTTAGGTACACGGCTTTCATAGGGACTTGCGTAGATAGCCCCAGCGTATTGAGGGCTTGTATTCCAGTAGGAATAATCCGCGCCCGGTCCCGCTTGGCAATCGCTCGGGCGATCTCATCCAAAGAAGGATCGAGAACGCCCAGTACCTCATCTTCTTTGGGGTACAGATAAATACCCTGGGCCAGCCGGATCAGGAATTCATTCTTATCCATTCGGTGCAAGGCTTGCCGCACCGCTTCTTCGCTACCAAAACGCGCAAAATCTTCGGGAAAGAAGATTTTTCCTTTAGGCAATCGAGTGATATAGTTTCTTATCTGATTTTCTACCGACACTTGGCTTATTTTTGAAATAGTTCTGTCACAAATTTAGTAAATATTTGTGACAGAATAACGTAGAACCCACCTATTTTATCTAACTATATTGCGAAAGCTAATAGCCATTTGTTATCTATCCCAGTTAGCAAATTAGCGTCACATTTTCAGCAAGACCAGAAGGGTGAATTAAAATAGTATTAGTATTGCTCTGACAGCAGGATTGGTGTAATAAAGATGACTTTCATCCTTTCTCTTTATCCCAAATTAAGGACTTAGAACGCTCTCAGTTCGTGACTTGGATGAAAAATAAGGAAGCAAGCCCCATAGTAAAAAATCAAATAGAACCCTTACTGAAGACCAAGGCGGTCAGGTACCGGATTATTATAACCTGAAAGTCTACCGGGGCGAAGAGCTGGTTAAGTCAGACGAGTTTGACCGGGCGCAGGGTCGGTCTAATGTAACGGAAATTAATAACACCTTTCCGGGTCCGTGC
>CAKZYJ010000248.1 GCA_937884755.1 uncultured Flammeovirgaceae bacterium | reverse complement strand
GGAGAGAAGCTCGATTTTCAGTATCAGGATGCTTACATCATTTGTAACCAACCCGCCTGGATGGTATTGAACCATCGACTGTTTACTTTTGAAAAGGAGGTAGATGGTAACAAACTCCAGCCCTTCCTGAACAAAAAGTTTATTGTCATTCCTAAAAAAGTAGAAGAATCATACTACCGTAAATTTGTAGCTCCGCTGGTCTCCGCTTTTGACGTCTACGCTAAGGGTTTTGATATTGTCACTGAGCGATACCTGCCTTATCCTGCCTTATCCTTCTTCGAGGTAAACGGGGCCACATCAGAATATAGCACTAACGGACACAATGGTACAACCGCCGTAGCCGACAAAGTAACGTCTAAAGACATAGGGTTTGAACTGACCTTCACCTACGATGATTTTCGGTTTAAGGCCAATAGTGAGGAGGTGAGTGTAGTAGTAGATAAAGACAAGGAGAAAGACGAGTACGTTTTTCACCGTATTGTACGTAACCGCTGCAGAGAGCGGCAGGTACAGGACTTTCTGAAGAGCCGCTCGTTAGATATGACCGACTGGCGATTAGTGCTGGATCGGAACCAAGCGATTGAGTGGGTTAACCAGAATAAAGAAGCACTAGAGGACGCTGGTATTGCCTTAAAGCAGCGGGTTTCCGGTGATAAGAAGTACTTTCTGGGAAAATCTACTATTAGTATTGAGGTTCGGGAGAATATTGACTGGTTCGATATTTACGCTACTGTAAAATTCGGTGATTACGAAGTGCCGTTCGCTAAAATCCGGTCGCTAATTCTGGCTAAAAAAAGGGAGCTGTCGTTGCCTAATGGCGAAGTAGCCATCATTCCGGAGGTGTGGTTTACGGAGTACTCCGAACTATTTGCCTTTACTGAATCTCCCGATAAGCTTGACGGAAAAGCTCGGCTGAAGAAATATCATTTGGCCTTAGTGCAGGATCTGCACAACGGAAACTTGGCCAAGGTAACCATGGACCGCAAACTGGATCGTCTGCGACAATTCGAAAAAATCGAGGACCACGAGTTACCTAGTAATTTTCAGGGAACACTACGCCCTTACCAGAAGGCGGGCTACAACTGGATGCATTTTCTGAACCAGTACCACTTTGGCGGCTGCCTTGCTGATGATATGGGGCTAGGCAAAACCGTACAAACCCTGGCACTGTTGCAACGGCAGAAGGAGATCCATCAGCAGGAGGAAAAGGTAATGAATACATCGCTGCTGATTATGCCTACCTCGTTGATCTACAACTGGGAAATGGAGGCCGCTAAGTTCACTCCTAACTTGAAGGTTTTTATCTACACCGGCACTAATCGTGATAAGAACGTAGAACAGTTTACTGATTACGATTTAGTGCTCACTTCTTACGGCATCGCCCGCCTGGACATTGATATTCTCAAGGGCTATTACTTTCACTACGTGATACTGGACGAGTCACAGGCGATTAAAAATCCGGATTCTAATATTGCCCAAGCCGTACGGGAACTAAATGCAAAGCATCGCCTTATTCTTACTGGCACCCCGCTAGAGAACAGCACACTGGACTTATGGTCGCAGATGACCTTCATCAACCCCGGTTTGCTGGGTAACCAGTCGTTTTTCCGAAATGAGTTTGTGAACCCTATTGAGAAGAAGGGTGATCTATCCAAGACCTCGAGGCTGTACAGCATTATTAAGCCCTTTATACTGCGGCGGCAGAAGTGGCAGGTGGCTACCGAACTGCCCGAAAAGGTGGAAAATATCAGGTACTGCACCATGACCGATGAGCAGGAGGCCTGCTACGAAGAGGCCAAGTCATTCTACCGCAACGAAATTCTCAGCCTGATTGAGAATAAGGGTATTAAAAAGTCGCAATTACTGCTGTTGCAAGGGCTTACCAAACTACGACAAATTGCTAATCATCCAAAAATGGTAGACAGCGAGTATACCGAAGATTCGGGTAAGATGGAGGACGTACTGCACATGATTGTTAGTGCCGTAAGCGAGGGTCATAAAATTCTGATATTCAGCCAGTTCGTGAAGCATCTGAGTATTCTGAGCCAGCACCTAAAGGAAATTAACTACGATTACGCCTACCTGGACGGTAGCACCAAAAACCGTAAAGATCAGGTAGAGCGATTCCAACATGACGCTTCGCTTAAGCTATTCCTAATTTCTCTGCGTGCCGGTGGCGTGGGACTAAACCTAACGAAGGCCGATTATGTGTTCATTCTGGACCCCTGGTGGAATCCTGCGGTGGAGGCTCAGGCCATTGACCGAGCTCACCGGATCGGACAAGAAAATCGGGTATTTACCTATAAGTTTATTACCCGGAATACGGTGGAGGAAAAAATCCTGCGACTTCAGCAAAACAAGATCAAGCTGGCCACCGAGCTAATCTCTACCGAAGAGAGTTTTGTTAAGCGTCTTACTCACGAAGATATTGATGCTATCTTGAGCTAATCTGCTTCGCTATCATTTGGCTACTTAGCAGTTAAGGCTGTGTCGAAACATCTACGATGGGATCAATCTCCTTCCAGGCCAAGGCACTAGCCCCTAGTACCGCAGCATTTCGATCCTCCAGACCGGAAGGCAGAATAGGCACTTTGTTCTTAAAGATTTCAAACATATGCTCTTCCATGTACTTCTTGGTAGGTTTAAATAGGAAGTCCCCAGCCTTGGCTAATCCTCCCAGCAAGAAGATGGCCTCTGGACTAAAAATGGCTACCATATCCGACAGCTTCCTACCCAGTAACTCAGCCGTATAATCGAAAGCCGCCTCTGCTACTGGATCGCCTTCCAACGCCAACTCAGTAATTTTCGCTCCCGTTAGGTTGTTGAATGTAATGTCGCGCAGTGGAGTCGCCTCGGTCATGTCGGCCAGTAGCTTAAATACCGTTCGTTTAATGCCGGTAGCCGATACGTAGGCTTCCAGGCAGCCTTGACGACCCAGCCCGCAGGTTCGCCCTCTAGGGTTGTTCATAATGTGCCCCATCTCCCCAGCAAAGCCATCGTTTCCGTAGATCAGATCCCCATTCACCACAAAGCCACTACCTAAGCCAGTACCCAGAGTAATCATGATAAAGTTTTTCATGCCCTTGGCATCACCGTAAATCATCTCGCCGATTGCCGCGGCATTAGCATCGTTGGTTAGTACCATCGGAACATCATAGTACTCTTGGAACATCTGAATTAACGGAACCACCCCCTGAAACGTCAGGTTAGGAGCATACTCAATGGTGCCAGTAAAGTAGTTGCCGTTGGGGGCACCGATACCGCATCCTACAATGTTAAGTTTTTCGTCTACGGTAGCGCGTAGCTTCTCGATCTCTTCGTGTACATATTTCAGATAAGCTACTACATCACCGGGGGCGGTTTTGATAGTTGAAACTGAAGTTTCGGCGTACAAATACCCTTCGCGATCTACAAATCCGAATTTAGTGTTAGTCCCACCAATGTCAATACCAAGTGTTACGTCTTTCATGAATTAATCAGAAGCTTGTCCCGGACTTGATCCGGCATGGATGATAAAAAAAACAGGTCAGCAATTTAAAAAATAATTTAGCTCAATGGGCGATCCTTCAGCAGATCGCGGATTTCAGCCAGCAGTTTTTCTTTTTTAGAAGGCTCAGGAGGAGGGGCTGGTTTTTCTTCTTCTTTCTTCTGTGTGCTTTGGTAGGCCTTTATCACCATAAATACACTGAAAGCGATAATCAGGAAGTCAATAATATTTTGAATAAAAATCCCGATCCGGATCACCACATTTTCTTCTTCGGTGGCTCCTTCTTTCAAGGTTATCATCAGGTCAGTGAAATCGACTTCGCCTAAAAGTAGCCCAATGGGGGGCATTAGCACATCAGCAACGAAGGATGAAACTATTTTGCCAAAGGCAGCTCCAATGATTACGGCTACTGCCAAATCAATGATGTTGCCCTTCATGACAAACGCTTTAAATTCTTTTACAAGTCCCATGGTAGATAAGTTAGTTTGGTAATTTATTAATAGCTGGCCTTGTTTTGGTAGTAATTTAGCAATTTTCCGTTATCCACTACGAAGTTTATCTCTGAGTTTTAGATCTTAGATATGCACCGTGCTCTATACCCTCAAAATCCAGGAATTATTTTATATAGTTATTAATCAACATTTCAAACAGTTCGATTTTACCGCTACGCCGTTGGGGTTCACCATATTCTGCGGCTAGGCTGCTTAGATCTTCCAGGCTCAGGTTACCCTGTTCAAATTCGGCTCCTTTACCACTATCGTAAGAGGCGTAGCGCTCCTGCTTCATTTTCATGAAGTTAGAATTCTCCAGAATGTCGTGGGCGATCAATAAGCCGCGGGCGAAAGTATCCATCCCCACAATGTGAGCAATAAATAAGTCTTCCAGGTCGCTGGAGGTACGGCGTACCTTGGCATCAAAGTTCAGTCCACCGGGAGCGATACCACCCTGCTGAAGCACCACCATCATAGCGTGGATGCAGTCGTAAAGATCCGTAGGGAAGTAGTCGGTGTCCCAGCCATTTTGGTTATCACCCAGATTAGCATCAATGCTACCGAGCATTCCGGCATCCGAGGCGGTTTGCAAATCGTGGGCGAAAGTATGCCCAGCCAGAATGGCGTGGTTCTGCTCTACGTTAATTTTGAAGTCATCGGCTAAACCCTGTTGGTGCAGAAATCCAATTACGGTAGCCGAATCAAAATCGTACTGATGCTTGCTAGGTTCAGCCGGGTTAGGCTCGATCAGGTATACACCTTCAAAACCGATCTTGCGACCGTAGTCGCGGGCCATTCGCAGAAACTGACCGAGGTGGTCTAGCTCCCGTTTCATATTGGTATTAATCAAAGCGGCGTAGCCTTCCCGACCTCCCCAGAACACGTAGTTTTCTCCTCCGAGTTCTACGGTTGCGTCTAACGCAGCTTTCACCTGGGCCCCACCGTGGCAAAGCACCGCAAAATCGGGGTTGGTAGAAGCACCGTTCATGTAGCGTGGATGCGAAAACAAGTTAGCCGTGCCCCACAGTAATTTTACTCCGGTAGCTTGCTGCTGCTCTTTCGCTAGCGACACAATTTCCTGCAAGTTCTTTTCTGATTGGCTTACCGAATCGCCTTCGGGGGCAATATCCCGATCGTGAAAGCAGTAATAGGGAGCACGTATTTTGGTAAAAAACTCAAAGGCTGCTTCTAACCGCGACTTAGCGTTATCCATTGGGTCGCTGTGCTTATGCCAGGGGAAGTCGCGAGTACCCGCACCGAACGGGTCGCTGTTTTCGTTACAGAAGCTATGCCAGTAGGCAATGGCGAAGCGTAGGTGTTCCTTCATGGTTTTACCACCTACCTGCCGGTTCTCATCGTAGTAGCGGAAAGCGAATATATTATCGGTACCGGGGCCTTCGTATTGAATCGGATTGATGTTAGGAAAAAAAGTTGTGCTCATGTTATTGGATTGTTGAATGGTTCGATTGTTAAATAGTTGAAGAACGGATAAAAAGTCTGTTCTCTATCTTACGTTATCCATTCGGTAAAACTAATCAATTTTTCGGTGATTATATCCGGGATATTTTACCTTCCAGGTTTCACCATATAAAGACTCGTACTGTACGGTTATCTGTATAGTACTATCCTTCACTTCTTTTACGAATGGTATAACATAATCTCTCTTGCAGAGATAACAACTCCAACGTTTCTTGTTGAGGAACGACCAACTCAGGGTACAGATCTCTATTATTTTGGTAAGCTGCTGTATCGGGTAGGCTATTTTGTTGGGCCACCGCTTGTGCTAAAGAAGCAGGACTGGTAAACAAACTATCTCGATAGCTTATAGATACCCAGCGAACGACAGCAGGACCTACTCCATTGTTTTGTAAAAACAGTCGGTAGAAGGCCGTATCGCTTTAAACCCAATATCCATGTGATAACTGTAGGCGAGGCCAAACTGCTGCGTGCTGCTGCTGACGGATAATATAGGTCTGGTAAACGGTTGTGATCATAGCATAAACGCTAACTACAGTAGCCGCAATAGCGATAATGATTTCGGTACGGGGGCGGCCTTTATTGTTAGTCTTTTCTGTATCACTCATTCATTAGGGGATTTCGATTTTTAAGAGTTCTTAAATTTCTATAGTTTCCAATACTGCACAAGCTTCTCACTCTTTCTTGGTTAAAAAATTTTTAGGCATAGCTATATCAGTATCCGGTACACGGACTATTTTTTTAATACGATTCAATCTGCTAGATGAAACTCAACACTACTACTCTGTTTTATAAAATTAGTTGCCTTATTTTAGCATCTCAAATTTGATTATGCCTAAGAGCCTAACCAGCCCATTCCACAACTTTGTGCCAAAGGCAGCGGAAGACTACTGCGTCAGTTTATGGCGGCAGTATGGGTTTCGGTTGAAAGTATCTAAACACCGACGTAGCAAGTGGGGCGACTATCGCTATCGGAGGTCTGCCAATGGTACCGAGCGGCACCAGATTTCGGTAAACCGCACTTTACCGGCCGAAGCTTTTCTGCTGACCTACCTGCACGAAGTAGCTCACCTCATGGCCTTTCAACAACACGGTTTTCACATTCGTCCGCACGGGGCCGAGTGGAAAAGCTGCTTCCGACAGTTGCTTCAGCCAGTACTCACTCAACTGATGGTTTCAGAAGAAGTGCAGTTGCCGTTGCAGCGCTACGCCCAAAATCCTAAAGCTACCGTGCACGCCGATGCGGCTTTGCTACGAGCCTTATTACGGGATAAACCGATGGATGGTAACATTCCTCTCTCTTTGGTAGCCGAACAGAAAGAATTTGTGTTTCAGGGAAAGAAGTTTCTAAAAGAAAAAGTGCGGCGTACTCGTGCATTATGCCGGGAGGTAGCCAGCGGCAAGCGCTACACCATTGCCCTCAGCGCCTACGTTACGACGGCCCCCGGGATGCCGGCCACGACAGACGACGCATAATCAATCCGGATACTATGGTGTGAAACGCCTGCGGTTTCATAGTGCGCCAGTTATTGATCTGCAAGTTGCCGCCGAAGTTTAGGTAAGAGTCAATGTTGTATTCGGTCATTTCCGCCAATACGAAATCGCGGAAGCCCACTAGGGCAATCCAGCCGTCTTCCACATCCTCAAACCACTCCTCGTAGTAGCAGTCGTCCGAGCCGTGGAAGTTCATCACGTTCTCACCAATCAAAATAAACTGATTGATACCGTATTTCTGAAGATGGTCGACGATACCCCGTTTGAGGTGCATAATGTCGTTGTGCAGTGCGTCGTTCCACTCGCCAATCAATTCCATAATCACAAAGCCCCGCTGATAATCCGCGAAGAGGATTTTGATATACAGCGTCTCGGAACCCATAAAATCCCAGCCCGGATCAATGTAGTAACCGTAGATGGTATTGGTATACAGATCGTAATTATATTCTTTGCCAAAAAAGGGCGATCGCTCATCCGACGATACATCGTACTCACTTAGCCAGCGGTGGAAAGGTTCAATCTTGTGCATTCTCTGTCATTTTCGGTAAGCCTCTACTGCCTTCCGGACTGATCCGTGCTCCGCCAGTAGCTGTTGGGCTTGTTCGCGTTCTATCTTTAACTCATCCATTAGCATCCGCTCGCCCCGGTCTACCAGTTTATTGTTACTCAACTGCATATCCACCATCCGGTTTCCTTTCACCCGGCCTAGGCCGATCATGGTGGCGGTTGAAATCATATTCAGTACTAACTTCTGCGCAGTTCCAGCTTTCATACGAGTACTTCCTGTCACAAACTCCGGACCCACTACTACCTCAATGGGAACCTCGACTGCGGCAGCCAGCGGAGTGTCTAAATTGCAGGTGATGCATCCGGTCAGAATGCCGTTTTCTCGGGCAGTTTTTACTCCGCCTACCACGTAGGGAGTCTTGCCCGATGCGGCAATTCCTACCAGCGAATCTTTTTCATTAACATCGTATTCCTGCAAATCCTTCCAGGCCTGGTTAAAATCATCTTCGGCAAACTCTTTGGATTTACGGATAGCTTCATCGCCCCCGGCCATTATGCCGATTACCCAGTCGGCGGGCACCCCGTAGGTAGGCGGGCACTCCGAAGCATCTACAATACCCAATCGGCCACTAGTCCCGGCTCCGATGTAGAACAAGCGTCCTCCCTGCTTCATGCGGGCTACAATTCCTTCTACTAACTTTTCTACCTGAGGAATAGCCTCTTCCACCACGTAGGCCACTTTCTTATCTTCATTATTAATTCCGGCCAGCAGCTCGCCTACTGGCATCTTTTCCAGATCATTATATAGCGAAGCCGATTCAGTAGTTGACATAGTTTTTAGTTGAAAGTTTACCCCGGACTTGTTCCGGGGGTGATAATTAAAAATGGATAGTAGCTCGAGTTAAATGTTTAGTGGACGAAAAGATAACTCCGGTCAGGAAGAAAACGATTGGATAAAGGTAAAATTTTTCATTGGTTTTGATGAAATAAGGTAAGTCCGGCAATAGGACTTTCTAGAATATTCTGTACGCGTACGCCCCGGTCGTTGGCTACCTGCCGCAACAAATTGGAATAATAAAACGCTACTCCGCCAGTAAAGTGAATCGGTAGCTGCTGAAAATCGGGGTACCGCACTATGTTCTTATCAAAGAACTCATCAAACCCGCTGTACACTAACTTAGCCACCCAAGGGTGCTTCAGATGATGAAAGGCAAAGCGGGAGAACTGCGCCAGATAACGGTTGGCCTGCGGCTGGCGGTATACCTGCTCCAAAGTATCACCCGCCGAAGGCGAGAATCGCTTTTCAAATGGTGCCTTTAACTCGTCGGGCATCCATCGTTTGAAATAGCTGTTTAGTAGCTGTTTACCCAGCCAGGTGGCACTGCCTTCGTCACCCATAATGTAACCTAGCGGGGGCACGTTGTCTACAATCTCTTTCCCGTCGTACTGGCAGGAGTTAGCTCCGGTACCGATAATGCAGGCAATTCCTGGTTGATGGCCGCACAGTGCCCGGGCCGCGGCTAGCAGATCGTTGTAGACTTGTACCTGGCTATTGGGAAAAAGTCCGATCAGTGCATCTTTCACTGTTTGACAGGCCGATTCGGTAGAGCAGCCAGCTCCGTAAAAGTGAATAGATGTAACTTCACCGGATAACTGCGTAAGAAGCTCTTTCTGCAATTTTTGAGCGATGTCTTCGGAAGATTGGTGATAGGGGTTAAAGCCTACGGTTTTAGCCTGAGCTATTTTTCCCTCAGCACTGATCAACCGCCAGTCGGTTTTGGTAGAGCCACTATCCGCAATAAGTGTACTGGGCATAAGTCATCATCCGCTACTGGAGGTTTGGAAAACTGCTTCAGATTACGGAACATTGAACTGCACAAAGGTAGGCAAGCGCATGAGTAAATGGCAGGATCAGCGAAATTTTTTGTCGAAGCTCTCAGTACCCAGGGTAGCCAATGCCTCCCGTATTCTGGGTAGCTACTATCAATCACGCCTGAATCAGCAGCCTAAGATTTCCGGTTTACCCATCAGCTTATCCGTAGAGCCTACTACCGCTTGTAATTTGCGCTGCCCGGAGTGCCCTAGTGGACTGCGCTCTTTTTCTCGGCCCACCGGGAAGCTGCCAATGGATTTATACCGGCAGGTGATTGACGAGCTGCAGGAAACGCTGTTGTATCTGCTACTCTACTTTCAGGGTGAGCCTTACTTGCACCCGCAGTTTTTGGAGCTGGTGGAGCAGGCTGCCCGCAAGAATATTTATACGGCTACTTCTACCAACGCCCACTTTCTGCACGATGAAGCCGCCCGGCAAACCGTAGCTTCCGGCTTAGATCGGTTAATTATTTCTATTGATGGTACTACGCAGGAAACCTACCAGTCGTATCGTATTGGCGGCAAGTTAGATAAAGTGCTGGAAGGTGCTAATAACGTGGTGCGCTGGAAAAGAAAGCTTCGTTCCCGTACTCCCCATATTATTTTTCAGTTTTTGGTAGTGCGCCCTAACGAGCATCAGATTGAGGAAGTAAAGCAACTAGCCGAGCAAGTTGGAGTGGACGAAGTTAAATTCAAAACCGCCCAAATCTACGATTACCAGCAAGGCTCTCCGCTTATTCCTACCCAGGAAAAATACGCTCGCTACCGACAACGGGCGGATGGAAGCTACACAATCAAAAACAAACTACTGGATCACTGCTGGAAAATGTGGCACTCCTGCGTGATGACTTGGGACGGGCGTATTGTGCCCTGCTGCTTCGATAAAGATGCCCATCATGTGCTAGGTAGCGTGCAGGATAGCTCATTTCGGGAGGTTTGGTACGGAGAAGCTTACCGGCAATTTCGCGCTCAGTTATTGAAGTCGCGGCAGCAAATTGATATTTGCCAGAACTGCACCGAGGGTACTAAAGTGTGGGCCTAAAATGTCGTAGAGAAGAATTTTTCTCGTAAAAAGCGTATTTCTGCCTAAGTAACAGGTTACTACCAAACGAAGTCAGGAATTTTTGCGTTGTATGGAAAAAGTATCAAAAATGCGTTAACTTTTGGCAGCGCAAAGGAATCTTTACTAAAACAGATTGTTATTTACATTCATTTACAAACGATAGGTCGTATGAAATTGCTAAAGCTTGCCGTAGCCATTATTTTCCTCGCAGCCGCCAGCAGCTGCTCTTATAAAACCTGCCCTACCTACTCCAAGATAGACGCACCCGCTGATTTAACTGCCAGCACCCAGCCCGTAGTGGAGATTACTAAGGCCCGGTAACCTGCACTCCGGCTATGCGTAAGTCGTCCCAAAAACGAGGGTAGGATTTCTGCACTACATCGGGATTTTCAATCGTTAGTGGCGACTGCATTACTAAGGGTGCCAAGGCCATAGCCATGCGGTGGTCATCGTAAGTTTCAATCACCAAATTATCGTACGGGGCTTCTTTCTGAGCCGGGACCAACTTCCAGCGTCCAACTTCCTCCTGAAGTTCTGCGCCCATCTTAGCCAATTCATTTTGCAGCGCTGCAATCCGGTCAGTTTCTTTTATTCGTAAACTTTCCAACCCAGTCATTACGCAGTGTACGCCCTTGGCAGCACAAGCTACCGCTACGGTCTGAGCTAAGTCGGGACAATCACTGAAATTGTAAGTAAAGTCCTGAACACTATCTTGTTTCGTTAATCGCACTCCGTCGTTCTCGTATACGGTCTTTACCCCCAGATTTTTCATAATGTCGGTAATTGCCTGATCTCCCTGAAAAGAATCCTGGCGTAGGCCTAGCAGTTTAACCTCGGCTGATTCGGCCAGGGCTACTAGGCTGTACCAGTAACTCGCGCCTGACCAATCAGACTCTATCGTGTAACTGCCTGAACCGTAGGAGCAGGGCTCTATCCGAATGGTCTGCTCGTTTTCCCAAATGTGCGGCACACCAAAGTGCTTCATCAGCGCGAGGGTCATGTTAATGTAAGGGCGACTTCCCACCTTTCCAATCAGCTCCAATAACAAACCATGCTCAAACTTAGGAGCGATCATCAGCAGGGCGGAGATATATTGGCTGCTTACATCGCCTCGCATACGTACGTGCTTCATTTCCTGATTCAGTGTCATGCCCCGTACGTGCACCGGTGGGTAGCCTTCTTCCTGCAAGTACTGAATGTCCGCTCCTATCTCCCGCAACGCATCCACCAGAATACGCACTGGTCGCTGGTGCATGCGGGGGGTTCCCTTAATGATCTTGCCCATACTGTTTACCGCACAATAAGCAATCAGAAACCGCATGGTAGTTCCGGCATCCAGCACATCCAGCTCCGGCTCTATTGATTGCAGCAGTCGCTGCATAGTTTGGGTATCGCGGGCTTCAGAGAGGTTGTACAGGGTAATTTCTTCATCAGACAACGCCTGAATGATAAGCGCCCGATTGCTTTCACTTTTAGAAGAAGCCAGCCTGATTTCGGCATTAACCGGCTGACCGGAATAGTTGAGATGTATATGCTGCAAGGGAAGAAAATTTAGTTTGATACCCCAGGGTATAAATTATTGTGATCCACTGGTGCATGCAAATATCCAAAATTTTTGAGGAGTGTGCCGTTGAAGTTTGGCTTATTTTTTTTGTACCTTCAACGCAGTTGACATAATTTTTTATACCACTAAAATTTTTTCAAGATGGATGATTCAGGAAAAACGCTCACGGCTTTTGTTCTCGGAGTAGCTGCTGGGGCTTTATTAGGCCTGGCAATGGCTCCTACCAGTGGGGAGAAAACCCGCCAACGCATTACTGATTCAGCTAACGATACTATTGATGATATAGAAGATGCTTGGGAAGAAGGTAGCGACCGCATTAAGGATATAGCCGAAATTGCGATAGAAGAGTTGGAAAAATACGCTAAGCGACTTACTAAAAACTTATAGTGTTTTCTTCAATAAGAAGTCAGCTACAAGGCTTGGTAGTATTCTAATGCTTCGCGAATATCGGCTTCGCTTGCGGATACATCGTAGCGAGCGGTTCCGATACTTTCTAGCAGCGTGCAGCGGATAGCGGTCTGATCGTTTTTCTTATCCTGCTTTGCCAACTGCACAATAGCATCTAAAGTGTCTTTCGGTATCTTTGGCTGACCGAAAATGGCCAGAATAAAATCTTCAATCTCTTCGGCCTCCTTAGAAACTAAGCCACTATGTTTAACCGACAGGTAGGCTTCGGCGATCATACCCACGGCAATGGCCTCGCCGTGCAGCAGGGGAGTATCTGATTCTAAGAAATAGCTTTCTACCGCATGACCTATGGTATGCCCGAAGTTCAGTATCTTCCGCAAACCGCCTTCCCGAAAATCCTGCTCTACCACCCTCGATTTCACTTGTACCGAGTGGTCAATATGATTCGTCCAGTCCTGTTGAGCTAGCGAAGTTCCTCGCAGCCTATTCCAGTACATCGCATCATAAATAAGCGCGTGTTTAATTACCTCGGCAAAGCCCGACCGCAGTTCACGCTCCGGTAATGTGTTCAGAAAGACCGCATCAATCAGTACCTGATTAGGTTCCTGAAACAGCCCGATGTGGTTTTTGTATCCCCTAAAATCAATACCTAGCTTACCGCCAACTGAGGCATCTACCTGAGATAGCAAGGTAGTAGGAACGTTCACGAACGGAATACCCCGCTTATAGGTAGCGGCACAAAATCCACCCATATCGCCAATTACCCCACCACCTAGATTGATCATAAGCGCTTTACGATCGAAATGATATTCGGTCAATTGCGCCCAAATCTGAGTGCAGGTATCCAGGTTTTTGTTTACTTCTCCACTCTTAATCTCAATCACATTAGGCTGAGTGGGTAGCAATTCCCGGATTAGCGGAAGGCAGTGCTCGCTGGTATTTTCATCTACCAGTACAGCTATCTGAGAAGGTTCCTGTTTCTCTAAAAACCCTGATAATGCTTCGGCAATGTTATCGGTAATAGTTACGTTATCGGCAGGCATCAATTATTGGTGTTTTAGTGTTAAGGTGTTTTAGTGTTACAGGGTAAAGTGTTTATCAATTGCTTCATAGTGCCTTAATACATAATACTACG
The DNA here is from genome assembly GCA_937884755.1 of uncultured Flammeovirgaceae bacterium. Lineage (GTDB taxonomy): Bacteria > Bacteroidota > Bacteroidia > Cytophagales > Cyclobacteriaceae > Tunicatimonas. Next base: position 77 of record CAKZYJ010000248.1, on the reverse strand, counting down.
AGTCAGTATCGAGCACTATAATACCGCGATTTCTATGGTTCATGCAAGTGCTGGTGCATAGTTTTTTTCATATTTAC
>CAKZYJ010000247.1 GCA_937884755.1 uncultured Flammeovirgaceae bacterium | reverse complement strand
GGGGGTTATCATGTACCTCCGCATGGGATGGGTAGTAGGCAACGCCGGGCTGCTTGGCGCCTGGATGATCATCGTCTTCTCCTTCACCATCACTACGTTTACGGCGCTTTCCATGTCGGCCATCACCACCAACATTCGTATTGGGGCGGGTGGTGCCTACGCTATCATTTCGCAATCGTTGGGATTAGAGGTAGGTGGAAGCCTGGGCATACCGAGGTATATCTCCCAGGGTCTGGCCGTTACCATGTATATTTTTGGTTTTAGAGAAGGGTGGCTGGGTATCTTCCCCGATCACAGTCCTTTCTTAGTAGATCTGGTCGCTTTTGCTGCGCTGATGACTATCGCCTATATCAGTGCCGATCTGGCCATTAAAACCCAGTACGTGATCATGGTTATTATAATTCTGTCGCTGGTTTCCATTGGAATAGCAGCCTACCGGGGGTCAATGATATTTCCAGTAGAGAACGTACTGAAGTGGGGTAGTTTCCGGGGATCGCCGGAGAACAACTTTAGCGGCAGCAGTTTTTGGGTAGTCTTTGCGGTATTCTTTCCGGCCTCTACCGGGATTATGGCCGGAGCTAATATGTCGGGCGAACTTAAAAGTCCGAAGAAGAGCATCCCGGTCGGAACGCTGTGGGCTATTGGGGTTAGCTTTGTGATTTATCTAGCCTTAGCCTACTGGCTGGCCCGGTCGGCTACCGAAGAGGAGCTCACTTCGAACTATAACATCGCTATCGATAAAGCTTTTATTGGTCCGCTGGTGATAGCCGGAATCTTAGGGGCTACCTTCTCATCGGCCCTGGCATCCATTGTCGGCTCTTCCCGCATTCTGTACGCCATGGGCGACCATAAAGTACTACCCTACTCTGAGTTTCTGGCTGGGCAAAGCGTTGGCGGTCAACCCCGTAATGCTATGATCGTCACCGGAATCATGATTTTCCTGACGCTGTTACTTCGCGATTTGAATGCCGTAGCACCTTTGGTTACCCTATTTTTTCTCATCACCTACGCTATGATTAACGTGGTGGTAATCATTGAACAAAACCTGGGATTGATCAGCTACCGACCGTTGTTTAAAGTAAATAAGTGGATACCCTGGTTGGGGCTGATTACCTCCGTTATCGCCATGTTTATTATCAACCCCACGGTAAGTCTCGCATCGGTATCTATCGTCTTTCTGGTGTACCTATTCCTGTCTAGGCAGCGTCTGGAGACTCCCTTCGAGGATGTACGCTCAGGGCTGTTTGTGGCTTTTGCCGAATGGGCCGCCAAGCACACCTGGGATATGAAAAGGATGCAGCAGCGCGCCTGGAAGCCCAAACTGATGGTGCCCCTACGAGACGCGAACTACGTACGAGGTCACTTTCAGTTTTTGAAAAACATTGCCCGACCTAAAGGATCTATCCGGCTTTTGGGTATTAACCCCGCTAGTGAGAACAGACGGTTCGACGAGAGTATATCTTCTCTTTCCGAATCTTTCCGTAGTGAAGGAGTCTTTTCGTCGTGGACGGTAATTCACAGTAACGATTTTGTGCAGGCGGTTAATCTTAGTAATCAGGCTTTACGAGGAGCATTCTTTCGGCCCAATATTGTTTTTCTTAGCCTCCAGCAGCATAACGACCACGAAGCGGAGCTTCGTCCGGTGATTAAGGAGTGCATCCGGTTGGAAATAGGAGTACTACTATTATCTTCTCATCCGACTGCCCAGCTAGGTAAAAGAAGTGTTATCAACGTATGGGTGAGCGAGCGAGCCGGTAACTGGAGTTTGGGCTGGCGCATAGGAAGCCTGGACTTATCGGCTCTAATTGCCTATAAACTAAAAATGAATTGGAACGCCGATCTACGCCTGCTGATGGTGACCAAAGACCCGGAGGAAGAAGAAAACGCTAAAGAATTTTTGCAAACCTTAGTTAATCTCGCCCGGCTGCCCCGCACTAAGACGAAGGTATTCATTGGTGATTTCAGACAAATCATAGAGAAGGCACCGTTGGCTGATTTGAATGTATTCGGCATGGGCGACGAACCCGATTTTGATTTTTTTGAAAAGATGACCATTCAGACCCAAAGCACCTGCCTGTTCGTAAAAAACTCTGGTCACGAAAGTATCCTGGCTTAGCGTATTTAAGCAAGTCACTTGTCTGATGCTAATAGTAAGCATTAAATCCGGGCGGCCATCAGCAGGTGCAGGTCGCGGAAGAGAAGCTTAAATTTTCAGGTAAGTCAGGAAACAATGTGGGTGATTCTCACTAAAATCTATCAATCATTCAGCAAAAAGCAGCAATCACCAGGCAAAAGAGTTGCGTTTGACTATTTTTGATTAATTTTTAAGTCTAAAAGAGTCACGATTGCGTCTTTTTGTCTCTTAGTTAAAGCTTTTTGTGTTTCAATTCAAGAAATTTGCTTCTCGCAAGTTGATTAAAACTTCAATCAGTGTAGTACTTGCTCGTAGATATCCATCCATACCTAGAATAGAAAATAAACTCGTTGATGATCTATATAGAGACCTAAATTAAGATTATATTAAACTGCTTAAAGTAAAAGAAAATAAGTGGTGACTCTACACCTAAACCATAGTCATCTAACCTTCTCAATTTATGTCCCTAGAAATAGCCTTAGAGAAAATTAAGTTTGCTAGAGAGAATAATGATACGATACTTGATTTATCAAACCTGGAATTAGAGAAGCTTCCTTCAGAAATTTCTGAGCTTACTCAACTCACTTATCTTTTTTTAAATAATAACCAACTTACCGAAATAGATGCACTGAAACCACTTTGTTGGTTAAAAGTGATAAGCTTAGAAAATAATCAAATAACAATTATTCCTGACTTTTTGATTAAGCTCAATGTTCCTATTCAATGGAAAAACCGAATATGGCCAATCTTTTCAGAGCTAAATTCGGCTAAAAATATAGCTTTAGCTATAAATCTCATTCTGGATAGAAACCAAGACCAAGCCTTATACCTAATAGACCAAGCCTTAGATCAAGTTCTAGATCTAATGGCTTTAGACCTGCACGGAAATCTTGAACTTAGCATTAACCTTGACTGGGCCAGAGGTCTAGTCCAAGACCTAGCTCTAGCACAAGTCCTAGTCCGAGATCAATACCAGTACTTAGTCCCACTCCTATACTTAAACCGAGCCAGAGACCGAGCTAGAGACTTATACCAAAACCTTAACCCTGACCGATACCTAGCTCCAGTTCGAGACCCTGACCGATACCTAGCTATGACCATCATGGATCAAGTCCTAGGCGAATTTTTAGTTAGGGAACAATACCTTAATCAGGCCTTAATGAGCCATAGCCGAGTCAGAAATCTCGCTCAAGTCCGGAACCTGGCCCTAGCTCAGGCTAGAGGTCTATTAAGACGAGCTAGAAAACTTGAAATAATGGATCAAGCCCAAGACCGGGCCCTAGTCCTATTCGACCAAGTTCTAATGAGCCGAGACCAAGTCCGCCCTCTATACCTAGACCTAACCAGAGAACAAGACCGAAATCAAGCCAGAAACCAAGACTTATACCGAGACCGAGTCCGAGACCTATACCGAGACAGAGCTAGAAATCTTGACCGAGACCTAAATTCAATAATAAACCATGCAGAATACTATGGGATGTATGTAACTGCTAATCCACTTGAAGTACCACCACCCGAAGTTTTGCGACATGGCAGCGATGCTGTAAAAGCTTTTATGAGGGATTTTATAGAAAAAGAATTTCTCAATGAAGTAAAGGTAATATTGGTGGGTGAGGGAGCATCGGGAAAAACCAGCTTGGTTAAACGAATACTGAGCAAGCCGTTTGACGAAAAGGAGCCTCAAACGCATGGTATTAAGATTGTAAAACATCAGTCTAAGTATCAGAAGCAAGACTTATTTGTCAATTTCTGGGATTTTGGCGGACAGGAGATTATGCACGCTACCCATCAGTTTTTTTTAACTAAACGGTGCTTATACGTACTGGTACTGGATAGCCGCAAAGATGAAAGAGCTGAGTACTGGCTTAACTATATCCAAAGCTTTGGAGGAGATGCACCGGTCATCGTGGTAATGAATAAAAATGATCAGAACCCATCATTTGATGTCAACCGAAAATTTCTGTCAAAAAAATATAGCAATATTCAAGACTATTATAAAGTGTCTTGCTTGACCAATAAAGGGGTTAATTCACTAAGAAAAGATCTGCTAAATCATCTTTGGAATTTGGAACTACGGAACACCGCTTTCCCTAAAGGATGGTTGAAAGTAAAGGAACATATGGAAGCAATGTCTGAGGATTATATTGGATATTCTGAATACCAATCTATTTGTAAAGAAAATCATGTCCATAACGAGGCATCCCAAAAAGTTTTATTAGAGCTCCTCAACGATACAGGAGTAGTACTGAATTACGAAAAACTGAGATTATACGATACCCAGGTATTGAATCCTCTCTGGTTAACTAATGCGGTTTACCGGATTGTTAACTCTCCCATTCTTGCCAAATCCAGTGGTAGATTTAATATTATTGACTTAGATGCGATCATTAATGACGAGCGGTACCAGAAGGAAAACCCCGAACACTGGGCAAACATCTTCAAGTTTTGGAAACCTGAACAAAAGTTGACCAAATTTCCTGAAGATAAGTTTTTATTCATCGTAGCCATGATGAAACAGTTTGAGCTGCTATTTCAAATCGATGAGTATCATTATCTAATACCTGGTCTACTTCCTGATGAAGAGAATAGTTATAAGTTTGACCTGAGCGATCTAACTTTGTCCTTTATTGTTGAATACCACGATTTTTTACCTACATCCATCATTCCCCGACTGATGGTGAAACTCAGCAAGTATATTCACAATAATCAGATGTGGAAAACAGGAATGGTACTAGAGGAAAAACTGCTTTTTCACAGTATTGCCAATATCGTACTGGATAAAGAGAGCAAACAGATCAATATCGAGATACAAGGAAAACGAAGTCGGGATTTCCTGACGGTCATACGGGAAACCATTAAAGAAATCAACTCCAGTTACCAGGATTTGGATGTTACCGAATGGATACCCTTACCGGAGTTATTCAAAGGCGAACAACTTTTGGTTGATTACCAAGAGTTACTAGGCTATGAGGTGGCTAAACAAGAGGTGTACTTCTCAGGCAAGCTACGCAAAGCATTTCCGGTAGCTGATTTGTTAAACGGTATTGAGAAACCAGAAACCCGTAAAGTACTTAAATCTTGTCATATCTTCGTTTCTTATTCTCATAAGGATGACGATTATAAAGAGAAGCTTTTAGAACATTTAATGCCACTAGTACGCCTCAATAAGGCTTCAGTGTGGGATGATACCAGCATTGATGCCGGGGAAGAATGGCGGGAAGAAATTTTCAGTAATCTGAACAAGGCTGATGTTGTTTTATGTCTGATTAGCAGTGGTTTTATTGCTTCTGACTTCTGCTACACCAAAGAATTAAAACATGCTTTAGAAGCTCATAACAACGGAGTCAAAACAGTTATTCCTATCAGAATCAGAGAAGTAAATTGGAGCGAATTACCAATTTCTGAAATCCAGGGCTTACCTGGAAAGTGGATGAGTAAAATTGATGATGATAAAAGTTGGACAGAGGTATCCAAAGGTATCGAGAAAGCAATAAACAGGATCACAAGGAATTAGCCTTTTAATTGACTTCTTAGAGTCTACTGCTTCTACTAGAACTAAATCCGAGCGGCCATCAATAAATGCAAGTCGCGGAAGCGGAGGTTGAATTTTTTGCCGATGGCGGCATTGGTGAGGCTACCGCGGTAGGTGTACACTCCCTTCATAAACCAACGGTGGGTGTAAATCATATCGTCTACTCCCCCGGCATCGCTAATCTGAATCAGAATGGGGGTAAAGATATTGCTAAAGGCGGTGGTAGCCGTGCGGGCCACCCGCGAAGCAATGTTGGGCACGCAGTAGTGAATCACATTGTACTTACGGAAGACTGGGTTTTTGAGTGTAGTAATTTCCGAGGTTTCAATACAGCCGCCTTGGTCGATGCTTACATCCACAATCACTGATTCGGCCTTCATGTTGGCTACCATTTCCTCGGTTACCACCATGCGGTTGGTTCCCTTTTCTGCTCGTATAGCCCCAATCACCACATCGGCCTCTTCCAGCGCGGTACTAAGGGTAGTAACGTCCATCGTAGAAGTGTAAATTTGCTGACCCAGGGCGTGTTTAATGCGGCGCAGCTTATACAGTTGATTATCAAAGACTTTCACCTGCGCTCCCAGGCCAATAGCGGCTCTGGCGGCGTATTCGCCTACCGTACCCGCTCCTAAGATAACCACTCGGGTGGGCGGCACGCCCGTAATGCCCCCCAGCACCACACCTTTGCCGTTGGTGCTACTGCTCAGGTAGTGAGCGGCAATGTTCATGACGGTGCTGCCAGCAATCTCGCTCATGGCCCGCACTACCGGCATACCTCCTACTTTATCTTCCATAAACTCAAAGGCTACTCCGGTAATCTTCTTTTTGTTCAGCGCGTGAATAAACTCTGGAGTCTGGTTACCCATTTGTAGGGCTGAGATCAGCGTAGAGCCGTTGGGGATATGCTCAATTTCTTCTAGCGTAGGTGGCTCTACCTTCAGTACAATCTGGGCTTCAAACGCTTCTTTGGCCGAATACACAATCTTGGCCCCAGCTTCGCTGTATTCGTTGTCGGTAAATTTAGCCGATAACCCGGCTTCGGCTTCTATCATCACCCGGTGGCCCGCACTACTGATTACTCCTACGGATGAAGGAGTGAGCATCAGGCGTCTTTCCTGGAGCGATATTTCGTTGGGGATTCCGATCTGCAGCGGCTTGTTACCTCCCTTTACCTTCAGCAGTTGTTCCTTCGGATATAGCACCTGCTCCTGAGCAAGTTCTTTAATCTCCGATGAGGTTGTGGTGGGCGATTCAGCTAAAGTTTCCGATTTCGTTGGGTCATTCATGTTTTGATGCGTAAAAAGTCCGGCTTTCGTCCGGAAGCACTTCCAAACGGAGCTGTACGTACTGATCCGGAAGTAAATTACGGATTTTTTCAGGCCATTCCATAAGGCAGATGTTCCCCGAGGTCAAATATTCGTCTAAACCAATATCCAAAGCTTCGGTTTCATCTTCCAGCCGGTAAAAATCAAAGTGGTAAATCGGCTGATCGTCACCTCCCAAATACTCATTCACGATAGAAAAGGTGGGACTACTCACCCGATCTTCTACGCCCCACTGTTCGGCCAGGGCCTGAATAAAAGTGGTTTTTCCGGCCCCTAAATCGCCGCGGAACAGCCAGATGGTGTGCGGCTGCGCCCAGTCAATCAGTTCTTTAGCTACGCTCGGCAAATCTTCCTCTCCTACCGATTTTACAACCCATTCTTCCTTAGGCATTCTTAGGCGACAGCGTGACCAACGGTACGATCATTTCTTCCAGCGAAACGCCCCCGTGCTGAAAGGTATCGCGGTAGTAATTCACGTAGTAGTTGTAGTTATTCGGATACGCGAAGAAAAAATCCTGCGTCGCAAAGGCATAGGTGGTGGATACGTTCAAGCGGGGTAAAAACAGCTCCTCCGGCTTACGTACTGCGAATACTTTATTGCTATCGAAATTCAGGTTCTTACCCTGCTTGTAGCGTAGGTTGGTATTGGTGTTACGGTCGCCGATAATCTTCACCGGACGCTTCACTCGGATGGTACCGTGGTCGGTAGCCACAATCACCTTAATCGGCTCGCGGGCAAGGCGCTTAAATAAGTCTAGCAGCGGCGAGTGCAGAAACCACGATTTGGTGATAGAGCGATAAGCCGACTCATCGGGAGCCAATTCGCGGATCATTTCCATATCGGTACGGGCGTGGGAGAGCATATCCACAAAGTTATAGACCACCACGTTCAGGTCATTATTTAGTAAATTGGTCACATTATCCATTAGCTGCTTACCCTGCTCAGTACGAATAATCTTGTGATAGCTACTCTTAATATCGAGCCGGTTCTTTTTGAGCTGCCGCTTCAGAAACTCAAACTCGTGGTTGTTCTTTCCTTCCTCCTGATCATCGCCCACCCAAATATCCGAGTGGTACTTGGCCATATCGGAGGGTAGCATCCCCGAAAAAATTGCGTTCCGAGAGAAAGCTGTAGTAGTGGGCAGAATAGAATAAAAGGCGGATTCTTCTTCTACCGTATAGTAATCGGCAATAATCGGCTCAATTACCTTCCACTGATCAAAGCGGAGGTTATCAATCAGAATAAAGAATACTGGCTGCTCTTTTAGTTGGGGAAATATCCGCTTCACCATCAACTCGTGCGACAGCAAAGGTTTATCCACTCCGACCTCATTCAGCCAGGAGTAATACTCGTCACTAATGAAGCGGGCAAAGTTGGAGTTGGCTTCGTCTTTCTGGTTATCCAGCACTTCTGACATGCTCCGTTCTTCGGTATTGTTAATCTCCAACTCCCAGAAGATGAGCTTTTTATAAATTTCTACCCACTCTTCGTGGCCAATATTATCACTGTAAGCCATGCTGAGGTTCCGGAAATCCTGCTGATAGCTCATATTGGTTTTTTCCGTAACCAACCTTCGGTTGTCCAGAATCTTTTTGATAGAAAGAAGAATTTGGTTGGGGTTGAGGGGCTTAATCAGGTAGTCACTAATTTTGGCGCCAATGGCCTGCTCCATAATCATTTCCTCTTCACTCTTGGTAATCATCACCACCGGAATATTGGGCTTAGAGGATTTAATATAATCCAGCGTTTCCAGTCCGGTCATACCCGGCATATTTTCATCCAGGAAGATCAGATCGAACACCTGGGTTTCTACTTGTTCAATGGCATCGGCGCCGCTATTGACGGTTACCATCTCGTAGCCTTTCTTCTCCAGAAAGAGTGTATGCGGCTTTAAAAGATCAATCTCATCGTCGGCCCAAAGAATTCGGTATTTTTGCATAAGTCGTCTCAGGTTAAAAAAAACTAAGTGTGTGTGCGTGGGTTATTTAAAGAGTGTTTGAGTTCTGAGCTTTAGCACAGTCATATAAATTAACTAAACGTTGAACAAAAGAAAAGTTTTCAATGATCCGGTATACGGATTTATCAATATCCCTAGCGAACTCATCTTTGATATTATTGAGCACCCCTACGTACAGCGGTTGCGGCGTATTCGGCAACTGGGATTAACCGATTTAGTATACCCAGGGGCACTACATACCCGCTTTCACCACGCACTGGGCGCCATGCACTTAATGCAAAACACAGTAGATAGCCTACGGAATAAAGGGCAAGATATTTCCGACGACGAATGTGAGGCGCTGCTGATCGCTATTCTGCTGCACGATGTGGGCCACGCTCCCTTCTCCCATGCTTTGGAATATACGCTGCTAAACGTAAGCCACGAAGAAATGTCGCGGCTGCTTATGAAACGACTGGAGCAGGAGCTAGGAGGCAATCTTGGTTTAGCTTACCGAATTTTTACCGACCAGTACGAACGGCGGTTTTTTCACCAACTGGTTTCCAGCCAATTGGATATTGACCGGTTGGATTACCTGAAACGGGATTGTTTTTACACCGGAGTATCGGAAGGAGAGATTGGGGCCGACCGTATTATCAAGATGCTGGATATACGCAACGATCAGGTAGTGGTGGAGGAAAAAGGAATATACAGCATAGAAAACTTTCTGACTGCTCGCCGGCTTATGTACTGGCAGGTTTACCTGCACAAGGCTAGCGTAAGTGCCGAAAAAATGCTAGTGTCCATCATCCGACGGGCTCAGCATCTGCTGGCACAAGGAGTACCCGTACCGGCCTCTCCTTGCTTGTCATTGTTCCTGGAAAGGAAAATAACCCTGCCCAATATTGAGCAAAATACCGACTATCTGGAACACTACACCGAGCTAGACGACAACGATGTCTGGTGCGCCATTAAGGGCTGGCAAAAGCATTCTGACCGGGTGCTAGCTACGCTTAGCCAGATGCTATTGCAGCGTAAATTATTCCGGATTAAACTATTTAATCAGCCGCTGAAGACAGAGTCCATTACGTACCTAAAGCAAGAGGTACAGCAAGAAATGAAACTTAACTCAGATGAAATATCCTATTTTTTATACTACGGAGAAATAAGCAATGCCGCCTATGTAGTTGAGGATCAAAAAATAAGTATTCTGACCAAAGAGGGCAAGATTTTTGACGTAGTTCAGGCATCCGAACTACCTCATATCAAGGCTATGAGTCAGATCGTTAAAAAGTATTATGTTTGCTGGCCTAAATCGCTAGCGATGCATTCAGTAAGCAGCCTTTTTTGCTAAATAAACGTTTAAACGTTCATGATAGAATTTAGCGCCGACTACATTGCCCAGTTGCTCGACGGTGAGGTGCAGGGTGATGGTGCTACTAAAATTAGTAAGTTAGGAAAGATTGACGACGCCGAGCCAGGAGCGATCGCTTTTCTTTCCAATCCTAAGTACGAACCAGCCATTTACAGCACCAGCGCCAGTGCGGTGCTGGTCGAGAAAGATTTTCAACCGCGACAGTCAATTCGAACTACGCTTATCCGAGTGGATGATCCCTATTCCGGATTTACTGCCTTGCTGGAAGAATACCATAAACTTACCAACCACAATAAAGCAGGGGTTGAGGAGCCGGCCTTTATTCATGAATCGGCTACGACAGGTGAGAATCTTTACCGAGGAGCTTTCTCCTACGTAGGGGCTAACTGCCAGATCGGGAAGGGAGTAAAAATTTACCCTCAGGCTTATATTGGCGACGGGGTAACTATCAGCGACTACACCGTAATCCACAGCGGAGTTAAAATTTACGCTGGCACCATAATTGGCTCCCACTGCGTAATTCACGCTGGCGCAGTTATTGGCAGCGATGGTTTTGGGTTCGCCCCTCAATCCGACGGCAGTTATAAAACTATTCCTCAATTAGGTAATGTAGTGATTGGTCACCATGTGAGCATAGGGGCTAACACTACCATTGATTGTGCTACGCTTGGCTCTACTCTAATCAAAGACGGGGTAAAACTTGACAATCTTATTCAGATCGCTCATAATGCGGAAAACGTTGAAAAAACGGAGATCGCCGCTCAAACCGGCATATACGGCTCTAACAAAGAAGGCAAGAACTGTGTCTTGGCCGGGCAAGTAGGTATTGTTGGACATATATCTGTGGGTGATAAAGTTACCATAGGTGCTCAGGCAGGAGTAGGCAAATCGATTGCATCCAATGAAATATTGCTCGGCAGCCCAGCTTTTGATATTAGAAAGTATAAGCGGGCTTACGCCGCTTTTAAGAACCTGCCTGACTTAGTGCGGCGCATTAACGAACTAGAAAAAAAATACTAACTTTGCCGTTTATTAAGCGAGCCAAAGTCAATGATGAACATTAAACAGCACACTATACAAAAGTCGGTAACCGTATCGGGAGTAGGATTACACACTGGCGTTCCGGCTAACATGACCTTCTTACCCGCCAAGCCTAACCACGGAATCAAGTTTCAGCGTACCGACATGGAAGGAGAGCCAACAGTAGATGCGGACGTCGATAACGTAGTTGATCTCTCCCGAGGAACGACTATCGAACAGAGCGGCGCCCGGATTAATACGGTAGAGCACACCTTATCCGCATTGGTAGGCATGGAAATTGACAATGTACTGATCCAGCTCGACGGGCCGGAGCCACCTATTATGGATGGAAGTGCCAAGCCCTACATTGATGCCCTAATGAAAGCCGGTACGGAAGAGCAGAGCGCGCTGCGCAATTTCTTTGAAGTAAAGGAAAGCATTCATTACCGCGACTCTTCGCGCAATGTAGAGATTGCAGCCTTACCGTTGGATGACTACCGTATTACGGTAATGGTAGATTACAACTCGCCAGTATTAGGTAGCCAGCACGCTACCATGAATGACATTAAGGAGTTCTCTAAGGAAATTGCAGCCTGCCGTACCTTCTGCTTTCTGCACGAACTGGAGATGCTGCACAAGAATAATTTGATTCGCGGTGGAGACCTGAATAATGCCATTGTGGTTGTTGACAAAAAGGTAGACGAAGAAGAGTTGGAATATCTGGCTGACCTATTCAATAAACCAAAGGTAGAAGTACGTAGCGAGGGAATTCTAAATAACGTAGAGCTCCGCTACAAAAACGAACCGGCCCGCCACAAGCTACTGGATGTAGTAGGCGACTTGGCATTAGTTGGCCGCCCCATCAAAGCGCATATTCTGGCGGCTCGTCCTGGACACGCTGCTAACATAGCTTTTGCCAAAAAGCTAAAGAAGGCAATGAAAGAGAGCGGCGACTCTAACCTACTCCAATACGACCCTAAGCTTCCTCCGGTACTCGATATCAATCAGATCAGTCATATGCTACCACACCGGTACCCCTTCCTGATGATTGATAAGATTTACTATCTGGACGATACTACCGTTTGCGGCATGAAGAACGTTACAATGAACGAGCCGTTCTTTGAAGGCCACTTTCCAGGTAACCCGGTGATGCCAGGAGTACTGCAAGTTGAGGCAATGGTGCAGACCGGCGGTATTCTGGTGCTCAGTACCGTTCCCGATCCGGAAAACTACTGGACCTACTTTCTGGCAATTGAGAATTGCCGATTTAAAAAGATGGTTTTACCCGGTGATACACTCACCATAAAATGTGAACTGCTGGCCCCCATAAAACGAGGGATTGCCAAAATGCACGGTCAGGCTTACGTAGGTAAGTCATTAGTATGTGAGGCAACCATGTCGGCTAGCATTGTTCGTAAAAACACATGAATCAACCACTAGCATACATCCACCCCGAGGCTAAGATTGCCAACAATGTTGTCATTGAGCCCTTCAGTACCATCCACAAGAATGTGGTGATCAAGGAAGGTACTTGGATCGGATCCAATGTAACTATCATGGAAGGAGCCCGGATTGGCCGCAACTGCAAAGTCTTTCCGGGGGCAGTAATTGCTGCCGTACCCCAAGACTTGAAATTCGCTGGAGAGGAAACCACAGTGGAGATTGGTGACCGGACCGGCATTCGCGAATGTGTTACCGTAAACCGAGGTACCATAGACCGCCACAAAACCGTAGTAGGCGATGATTGCTTGCTAATGGCCTACGTGCACATTGCCCATGACTGCGTGATTGGTGAACGCAGCATACTGGCCAATTCAGTGCAGGTGGCGGGCCACGTGATGGTTGGTGAGTATGCCTTCATTGGTGGAATGAGTGCTGTGCATCAGTTTGTAAAAATTGGAGCGCACGCCATGAGTTCCGGAGGCTCGCTGGTACGTAAAGATGTGCCGCCGTTTGTGCGAGCTGCTCGTGAACCTCTGGGCTACAGCGGTATCAATTCTATCGGTCTGCGGCGAAGGGGATACTCTAATGAGAAGATCAACGAGATTCAGGAAATCTACCGAATGATCTACCTTAGCGGCATGAATAATACCACTGCACTGGATCAGATTGAAATCACCATGAACCCCTCCCGTGAACGAGACGAAATCCTCCGGTTCATGCACAGCTCCGAACGGGGCATTATGAAAGGGTTTGACCAGTAAATCCGGTAACTGCGTGCGCATAGAAGTTGAGGAGGTAGGTAAGAAATTTTCGCTTACCCAAGGTTCTGGCAATCGGGGGCCGGGTGAGTGGATCTTCCGAAATATCAGTCTCACTCTTCGCCAACAACAATCCTACGCCTTCACTGGTCCCAACGGCAGCGGAAAGTCAACATTATTACTAATTCTAGCCGGTCTGCTTCCGCCTTCGCTGGGAAAGGTCACGTATCTAGTGAACGACAAGACAGTAGACGAAGAATCCGTTTTCCGCCAGGTAAGTATCGCTGCACCCTACCTTGAACTGGTTGAGGAGTTTACCCTTCAGGAGTTTCTGGAGTTTCATACTGAGCTAAAGCCCTTACAGAGGGAGATGACGGTAGCTAAGTTGCTAGAGCGGATGTACCTAAAGGAAGCCCGCCGTAAGTATATTTATCAGTTTTCTTCGGGTATGAAGCAACGATTGAAGCTCGGTATCTCGTTTTACTCCCAAAGTCCGGTACTACTGCTCGATGAGCCTTGTTCTAATCTCGATCAGCAGGGTATCCGCTGGTATAAGAGCGAAATTCAGCAGCTTATCAACAATAAACTCGTAGTAATTTGCTCTAACCAACCATACGAATATGATTTCTGCCAGCACGTCGTTGACATTATACAGTACAAACGATAGGTGGGAGATGGAAGTTAAAAGTTCAGAGTTTTTAAGTCCGGGGTTTAGAGTTAGAGGATAGAGGCTGGAAGTTAGAAATTAGGAATTGTAGGCAGATTCCCGATCAGGTCAGGAATAAAGATAAAAATTGGGAAATTTGGCCAGCATGTTCTGGTCTGGCCAGACCCGCAGCGACCCACGCCGGGTGGCGACTGCCGGACTTGATCTGAGATGACCAGTAACAATTAGCAATTTAGCCATCGAGACAATGACCAATGACTGGAGGCAAATGACCAAGAACAATTGACAATCAAAATCAACTATGAAATATTATTTCTCGTGGATCGCTATAACGCTAGTTTTTTCGGGTTGTTTCAATGATGGAAGTGGTGTCGATAACGAGACCTCTTCTCCGGCTCAGGCTATTGCAGGCACCTGGTTTGTTCGGGATTCTACGGATGTAACCATTCCAGAAAGTGCCCAGGATGTCCTAGACTTATCTAACTTCCGCATAACGATTACTCCGACGATAACGCGGGTAAACTACACCACTGCCGGAAGTACCCCAGCTGTATTTCCTCCCCAGGGCACTTTGGTAGTTGACGACGACGCCGACTTCCGGGCCGGAACCGATGTACTCCGGCAACCTGACCTGGTGACTATGAATATGACTTTGCCGCAAGATACTGTCCTAGAAATTACATTTTCTATCGGGATGGATAGCAACATTCCGGCAGAGAACAGCCGGGTGGCCCGAATAGAGGGTGGGTACGAGTTTAAGTTGAGGAAGCAGGAGTAAACTTTTGTTAGTGTAGATACGCCAGCGTAACCCCGGCTCCGCCCCGTTCAATATGTTCTTCCTGAAAGTGGGAGATGGAAGGATGGGTTTTCAGGTAGTTACGTACCACTTCGCGCAGTACCCCGTTTCCCTTACCATGCACAATGCGCAGTTCGCCGGAGCCAAACATAGCTGCTTCGTCTACCCAGGTTTCTAATTTAGGAATCACTTCTTCTACCCGCTTGCCGCGTAAATCCAGGCTACTGCTAAAGCTGGCCCGCTTCTCATTCAAATCAATATTTCGAGTACTGGTAGAAAGACTTTTCTGCTGCTGCTTCAGCACTTGCTTACCCACTTTTTCCAGCCGGTTCAGCTTCACCGTTGATTTCAGCGAACCAATCAGAATTTCGGCCTGATTATTACGCATCGAGAGCACTTCGCCAATGGCTCCGTTTTCCTTTACCCGTACGGCATCCCCTTCCCGAATGGGCCCTTCTTCTCTAGCTACTGTCGGTTTCTTTCGCCGGGGTTTGGGGTCAGATGCTTTGGGTTTTACTTTTTCCTTCCACTCTTCCAACTCTTGGCGGACCTGACGGGTGCTTTCCTTTTCGGCATTCTGCTCTTTAATCACCCGGATGGTATTTTCAATCTTTCGGTTAGTATTTTGTAATAACTGATCAGCCTCTCGCTTGGCTTCCGCTAAAATCCGCTTGCGTTCGTTCCGCAGGTGCTCCCGCAGCTCTTCGTACTCCCGCGATGTCGTCGTGATCCGCTTTTCCTTAGCCGATAAATCTTGGGTAAGCTGCTGAAATTTATTCTTTTCGTTTTCTAGTTCGCTCAGCATTTTTTCGTACTGTACGTGCTCTACCCCTACTAGTTCCTTAGCCTGACTCAGAATGGATTCCTGTAAGCCAATTTTTCGGGCAATCTCCAAAGCAAACGAGCTGCCGGGTTTGCCCATATCCAGTTGGTACAGCGGCTCCAGTTCGTCGGTATCAAAACGCATTGCTCCGTTTACCACACCTTCGGCCCGGTCGGCAAACTCTTTTAGGTTAGAATAGTGGGTAGTAATTACGCCAAATACTTTCTTTTGATTTAGATCAGTTAGGATGGCTTCGGCAATGGCACCACCAAACTGGGGTTCAGTACCGGTACCAAATTCGTCAATTAGCACTAGCATTTTCTGATCGGCCATTTTCACGAAGTGATTCATATTGGTAAGGTGCGAGCTGTAGGTACTCAGATCGTTCTCCAACGACTGTTCGTCGCCAATATCAATGAAAACACTCTGAAAAACTCCCGCTACCGAACGTTCGTTCATGGGTACCAACAGCCCACACTGAAGCATATACTGCACCAATGCTACTGTTTTCAAGCAGATAGATTTACCTCCGGCGTTAGGTCCCGAAATCACCAGAATTCGTTGTTCTGGATTTAGCGTAATAGTTAATGGCACTACCGGCTTGTTTTGCGCCTGATGCGAAAGGTACAGTAGCGGATGTCTTGCCTCTTCCCATTGAACCAATCGCTTCTTTTCTACCTTCGGGCAAACTGCCTCCAGTTGCAAAGCCAGGCGGGCTTTAGCCCGAATAAAATCAATCATCCCTAGAAACTGGTAGGCACTTTTTAGCGATTGTAGGTGAGGCCGTAGTTCATCCGTCAGAGAAACTAAAATGCGGGTAATTTCCCGTCGCTCTCGATACTCCAGGTCCCGTATCTCGTTGTTGATCTCCAGCACCTCGGCCGGTTCCAGAAACACGGTTTGGCCGGTAGACGATTCATCGTGCACGAAGCCTTTAATACGGCGTTTGTACTCGGCCTGAATGGGAATCACCATGCGTCCGCCCCGAATGGTGATGGAAGCATCATCGGGAGTATAACCCTGCTGACGAGCCTGCCGCATAATCTGATCCAGCACCTTACGTAAGCGCGATTGCTCGCTCAACATCATCCGGCGGATATTCTGGAGCTCTTTACTGGCATTATTACGGATATGACCCTTCTCATCAATGATTTTCCGAATCTGACCGAGCAGATTTTTCGGTACTTCTACAAACTGACTCAAACGAGCCAGGTAGGGATACTGCTCTTCGTCCTCTGTATTTTTAAAGAAAGCCAAACAGCGCATTACCGTGTCCAGCGAAAGCTGAATCTGATGAAACTCTTCTTCAGATAGAAATATGCCAGGGGTCTTCGCCTTAGCTAACTGAGGACGAACATCCAGGTAGTTTCCTGAGGGAAAGTTTTTCTCTTCCAGTAGAATCTGACGAAACTCTTCGGTTTGCTGTAAAAGCTTGATAATATGATCGTGGTGATCCGAGAACTGAATTTTATCTACGTAATAGGTTCCCAGCGAACTCGTACAGGCCTCTTTCAGCAAATGCCGAATCTGATCGAAACCGATCTTCTCTTCTATGGTATTGGGATAAAGCAAGAATCTAAAATTGGGTTAAGTACCTCTGAAAAACGTCCGTGATAGCCAAATGTTCCAGGTTTCTGGAGCAGAAAATAAAAAGCTAGTTAGCCGCTACCAGATTCTTGCGCCGATAATAGAACAAGACCACTCCGATGACGATGAAGGGAAGGCTCAACAGTTGTCCCATATTCAAGATAAGACCATCTTCAAAAGGTACTTGATTAATCTTGAAGAACTCTACAATAAAGCGAACTGAAAATAACAAGACGAGTAACAGACTAAAGAGTACTCCTGGGGAATATGGTTTTTTCTGCTGTTTCCAAGCTAACAAAATTACAAATACCAGCAGATAGCCTGATGCCTCATAAATTTGCGTTGGGTGCCGGGGAATCAGGTCAAAGGAAGGAAATACGAAAGCCCAGGGAACCGTAGTAGGGTGCCCAATCATTTCGGAGTTGAATAGATTTCCTAACCGAATGAAGGCTCCGGCTAAGGGGGCAACCAGCGCTAACTGATCTAGCAAAAACCAGGTGGAAACGGTAGGATACTTGCGAACGAATAACCACAGGCTAATCAGTATGCCTAGGGCCCCTCCGTGACTAGTCAACGCTTGATATCCAGTGAAACGAATCTTAGGTGAGTTGCTAAATGGCAACAGTATCTCCAGAGGCCGTTCCAGAAAAACCTGAGGTTCGTAGAACAAGAAGTGACCCAACCGCATTCCTAAAATCATTCCGACCAACACATACATCACGAACGCTTCAAAAGTCCTGTCTGGTAGCTTAGCTCGTCTAAATTGCTGGCGTACGATTTGGTAACTGATGAAGATACCCGTCATAAATAGAAGGCTGTACCAGCGTAGGGAAAGTAAGCCTAAGTCTAGAATAATTGGAGAAATATTCCACCGTACATAGGCTAGGTCAGCACCCACCGCAGAGAATAATGATGGACGCATACATAGCTGCGTTTTTAAGTAGGAATGCAGTATTGGAAAAAAATTGATAGGAAGGCGGCGCAGACGGTAGCAATTGGTCTAATTCTTCTAAGCTTCGCTCGTTTCGGGCTGAAACATCAGAAGTATAGTGTTGCCAGTTGGATTTTAATTTATCTAAACTCATATCATTTCTGATTGAAAGAGTGATCGTAATTTTTGCCGAATCCGACTTAAGCGGGTACTAACATTGGTAAGTGTCATTTCACTTATATCGGCAATTTCCTGGTACCGATAGCCTTCCAAATACAGTATCAGTATGGCTCTATCGTCGGGCGCAAGCATGCTGAGCATGACCCGTATTAGCTCGGTATCGGTGGAGTCAGATTCGCCTAGCTGCTCCGGCAGGGTAGCAAACGTCAGACGGCGCTGTTTTAATAGGTTAAAGATAGTTTGTAGGGCCACCCGATACATCCAGGTGCTTACGGCTGACTCTTTTCGGAACGATGGGTAGGACTTCCAAAGCTGAAGAACAATTTCTTGAAAGGCATCTTCGCGGTCTTCGCTATTGGCAAAATAGCTGTGGCACAGACTATGAATGAGTCCCTGGTGCTGGTGCAATTGCTCAAGAAATTTCTTCCGATTAGCCATACGGAGGATATAGATTACCAGATGTTCGTTAGTGGGTTAGTAGCAATTTCTAGCATTTTGTCACAGATCGGAAAAAATAATCATAAAAAAAGCAGTACCCGTTCCCAGGCACTGCTTTAGATTGAAAGTGAGCGAATATTATTTTCCTACCGGATTTTCGGCTACTAATGATATTTGTAAATCGAAGTCATCGTAAATTACTTTGTCGCCCAGATTATCAAAGAAGCTGTCGGAACCGTAGCGCACGTCGTACTCGGAACGGTCAACCGTGATCGAAGCTTCGGCAGTTACCCGATTGCCTTGCGTAGCTACGGTAGCGGGAAACTGAATTTCGTTAGTCTTATTCTTAATTGTCAGGCTACCGGTGATTTGGTAGGTGTTTCCAGACTTCGGTTCAACGTTAGTGATGCTTAGTTTTGCAGTAGGGTACTTTTCTACTCCGAAAAAGTCATCCGATTTTAGGTGACCTTCCAGTTTACCTTTGTACTCACCTTCCAGATCAGAATTGCTGATGGTGCTCATATCAATGGTGAAGTTACCTCCCACTAGCTTGCCATCTTCTAGTTGTAGGCTACCATCGCGCAGTTGAATGGTTCCTTCGTGAGCTCCGGCTATCTTTTCCCCTTTCCAGGTAATTTCACTTTGTTGTACATCAACATCGTAGGATACAGCTTCTTTTTCGGGTAAGGTAAACGCCGAAGCCAGGGCAAAAATAGCGGCTAATACTAGTACATTTAATGATTTCATGATTTCTATAATTTTACTGTGATGAATTGGTTTGTTTAACAACATTTGTATATACATTAATTGTATTAACTAGGTTTCAAAAAAGTTGCTGTTTTTTAAATTTCATAAACATGTGATACTTCTGTGATAAATAAACTGCTCACAATCACGTACTTAGAAATAGTAGATTAACCGGTTAGAAGAGACTGATTTTTCGCTCAATGTTAAAAATTAACATTCATCACAATCAGATTTTGATTAAATGCTCTTGAGTATAGCTGATGAAAAACTGAAATGTATAGTATTATGACAAACTTATTAGAAGAGCTACAAACCTTATCAAGGGAAGTTGAGCAGCAGGTTGCTCCCAGGTTACAGCAGGTACTCCGGCAGTTTGTGGAGAGCCTCCGCCGCCAGCACGCTTCCGAGCGAAGCCTACAAGTAGGTGATACCGTTAACGATTTTGTACTGAAGGATCAGCGCCAGCGTTCGATCCGACTGTACGATCAGTTAGCCCAGGGGCCAGTGGTACTCACTTTTTTTCGGGGCGGATGGTGCCCCTACTGTAACCTGACCCTACGCGCATGGCGCTATGCATTGCCCGATATTGAGTTTCTAGGAGCCAGATTTCTCGCAGTTAGCCCTGAGAGTAGCCAGAATACCCGACGAACAGTTGAGAAAAACCGGCTTGATTTCCCGGTACTGCATGATCAGGGGAGTGAGGTTGCCCGTTCTTTTAAAGTATCTGTGGTACTATCCGATTATATGGCTGCATTTTATCGTAGTCTAGGCTTAAATCTGTTATCTCGCAATACCGATATTATTGCCCGATTACCCATGCCAGCTACCTATCTAATAGACCAGCAGGCAGTCATTCGCTATGCCTTTGTAGAAGAAGATTATACGCAGCGAGCCGATATACAGGAAGTGCTACATCAGCTTGAGGTAATAAGAAATAAGGTTGAGCCGGTATATGCCTAGCCTAAGTCAAAATAAAAAGTCGCTTTATTGTTTTTCGCAGTTTTAATTTAATACGTAAATTACATGTACCACCTCGGAGAGAACGGGGTTTCGGAAGATACTCCCACCGACACTATGCAGAAAAGGGCTCTTATTGTAGAAGACGATCAGGACATTGCTAACCTGATTCAGGTAAACTTGCGTGATATCAATTGCGAAGCTGAAATCGCTTCCACTGGCCTCGATGGCCTCTATCAGGCGGTACATCAAAACTACGATATTATCATTCTGGACATTATGCTTCCTAGTATGGATGGCATGGAGGTTTGCCGACGAATTCGGCAGGAAAAGATTGAAACGCCCATCATCATGCTCACTTCTAAGGCCGAAGAGATCGACAAAATTCTGGGCCTGAACCTGGGGGCTGATGATTACATGACCAAGCCCTTTAGTGTACGGGAGCTAGTAGCCCGGGTGAAGGCTCGCATTCGCCGCTACAATTCCACGCCAGAAGTTGAAGATGCTGAAGCTAGCAAACTCCAGGAAGGCGGACTTTCCCTGGATGTACTAAAGCATAAAGTAGTGCTGAATGGCCAGGTAGTAGAACTAACCGCTAAAGAATTTGACTTACTAAAGCTGTTCATGCAGGAAGTAGGCCGTACTTTTACGCGCGAAGAACTACTCAGCCAGGTTTGGGGATACTCCTACAGCGGCTACGAACATACCGTTAACTCGCACATTAATCGGCTTCGGCTAAAAATTGAACAAGATCCGGCTAATCCCCGGTATATTTTAACCGTTTGGGGGGTTGGTTATAAATTTAACGATGAACTCAGCTAATAATCATACCAAGAAATTTATCCGTTGGGGCAGCCTGCGTTTCCGGCTCTCCCTAGCCTTTGCCGCGCTACTGTTATCGGTGAGCGCGGTTTACTTTTATCTGATGTCTACCTCCTCGGCTGACTACTTAGCCGAGATGACCCAAAAGCGCAACCTAGACCTAGCAGCCTCTATCGCCAAGGAATTTACCATAGATTCGGCTACCAACGAAATTCCCGGCCCTGTTCTGGAAGAACTCTTCCACGACGCTATGATCATCAATCCCAACATCAAACTGTACATGATCGGTCACGAAGGGGAAATTCTCACGGCTTCGGCCCAACCCGGCGAGATTAAGCTAGATACCATTGATGTAAGCAAGGTTGAGGCGTTTATTCATCAGACTGATTCTATGCCTATTTACGGTGATGACCCCCGCTACCCTGAAGATTCCAGGGTTTTCTCGGCTACCACCCTTCACAGCCGCGATGGCTCACTACACTGTTACCTGTATATTACGCTGGGAAGTGAACACCAATCGGATGCGGCATCAATCCGCCAGAGCTACATTCTTATGGTACTAGGTCGGGCGTTGCTGGTAGCTTTGGCCGTCACGTTGATTATTGGGTTTCTCTGCGTATTCTGGCTGACTAAAGATCTGAAGAAAGTGGCCGGAGCGGTACACCAGATGGAAAAGGGTGATTACAATGCGCGGGTTACAGCGAAGTCCTCGGACGAAGTGAACGAACTGGCAATGGCGTTTAATACGATGGCCAGTAAAATCCAGTCAGCTATGACCCAGCTTCGGCAAAACGACGAACTACGCCGGGAGCTGATTGCCAATATCTCGCATGACTTGCGAACGCCCTTAGCTTCGGTAGAAGGCTACGTCGAAACCATTTTACTAAAAAAGCATCTGCTTAGCGAGACTGAACGGCAACATTACCTGGAAACCATCCTGAAAAATACGCGACGATTGGCCCGGCTAGTCGCCGACCTGTTTGCTTTATCTAAGTTAGAGGCCCGGCAAACTCAGCCTCAACCCGAAATCTTTTCGCTGGTAGAATTAGCCCACGACATTCTGCTGCAACTAAAACCCAAGGCCGAGGCCAGTAAGGTAGCCCTAAAGAGCAGCTTCGACCGCGACATTGCGTTGACCTACGCGGACATTAGTTTGATAGAACGGGTGCTGCAAAATCTGATAGAAAATGCTATTCAGTATACGCCGGAAGGCGGAGAAGTAACCGTGACGGTAGCTAAGGCCGGTGAAGATCACATAAAAGTAGGAATCTCAGATACTGGGGCGGGTATTGCCGAAGAAGATCTCGATCATATTTTCGACCGTTTTTATCGCAGCTCCAGCGTTCGTGCCAAAGCCCGGGAGGGCTTAGGCCTCGGACTAGCCATTGCCTAAAAAATTGTGGAATTGCACCATAGTCAGCTAAAGGTAGAAAGCAAAGTAGGTCAGGGAACTACTTTTTGGTTCGTATTACCGGTTTCTCAAGAAATAGCAACCCCCAAACTCGTATAGACCCAATTGTCGTATACACGACAGTTCCTGCCCGAATTTCTGATGCCTTCAACTTTTTATGCAGAAGACCAGTAAAGTTATTATCCCGGCCTTCAACGAACAGAACTCAGTGGGAAAAGTAATCCGGGATATTCCGAGCGAGTGGGTGACTGAGGTTGTAGTAGTTAACAATAATTCCAACGACGATACGGTATGTGTTGCCCGTGAGGCTGGGGCTACCGTACTAGAGGAACCTGAACAAGGGTACGGTAATGCCTGTTTAAAAGGAATAGATTATATTAGCCGGCAAGATGAGAAGCCCGACATTGTGGTGTTTATGGATGCTGATTATTCTGACTACCCGGAAGAGTTGCCTCAGGTAATTCAGCCTATCTTAGAGGATAAAGCCGATATGGTCATCGGATCGAGAGCACTAGGTCAGCGAGAGAGAGGCTCAATGACCCCACAACAGGTTTTTGGCAACTGGCTGGCTACCCGTTTGCTACGATGGTTGTACGGAGCTCACTTTACTGATTTGGGGCCATTTCGGGCCATTCGCTACGATTCGCTGATGGCGCTGGATATGCAGGATCGTACCTACGGCTGGACGGTAGAAATGCAGGTGAAGGCGGCTCAGCAGAAATTACGTTTCACCGAGGTACCAGTACGCTACCGGCAGCGCATTGGAGTATCTAAGGTATCAGGAACCATTAAAGGAACTATCATGGCCGGATATAAGATTATCTGGACGATCATCAAATATTTGTAAGGAGGCAGGAAAGCGTAAACAGGAGACAGGAAATACTAAAGTCCAGCCTCCGGTTTTCAGTTTCCGGCCTCCGGTTTCCATGGAAATTATCATTGTCATCGGCTATATTCTTTCTCTACTGTTCATTTTTATGTTCAGCCTGGGGCAGCTCCATCTTACCTGGCATTATCTGCGGAGCTTGCGAGAGAAGCCACTTACTCCCAAGAAAATTACCGACTGGCCGAAGGTGACGGTTCAGCTACCTATCTACAACGAACGCTACGTAGTAAACCGTCTGATTGATGCTATATGTGCTTTTGATTATCCAGTCGACCGCCTGGAAATTCAGGTGCTGGACGACTCTACTGATGAAACCGTAGATATTATTGCCGAGAAAGTAAAGGCTTACCAGGCTCAGGGAATCAATATTCAGCATGTGCGCCGCAGCGACCGCAGTGGATATAAAGCCGGAGCACTAGCCTACGGCCTCACGATAGCCCAGGGTGAGTATATTGCCATTTTCGACGCTGACTTTCTTCCGGCTCCTGATTTTCTGAAGCGAACCCTACCGCACTTCACCCACGATCAGGTAGGAGTGGTGCAAACCCGCTGGGGACATATCAATCAGGATTATTCGCTGCTTACCCGACTGCAAGCCTTCGGCTTAGACGGCCACTTCACTATTGAGCAGGGCGGACGCAAGCACGCGGGTAGCTTCATCAATTTTAACGGCACGGGCGGAGTGTGGCGCAAGGATTGTATTCAGGATGCAGGCGGCTGGTCGGACGATACGCTGACCGAGGACCTAGACCTCAGCTACCGAGCGCAGGCCAAAGGCTGGGATTTTGTGTATCTGGAAGATGTGGAAGCCCCGGCAGAGTTACCCATTTTGATGCCCGCCATCAAGTCGCAGCAGTTTCGCTGGAATAAAGGAGCAGCCGAGTGCGCCCGTAAGCACGCGAGCCGATTAGCGTATCGGCCTATTGCCCGTCCGTTTCGCTGGTTTAATCGTCTGCACGCCTTCTTCCACTTATTCAATTCGTCGGTATTTCTGTCGCTGCTGATGGCGGCCTTGCTGAGCGTTCCCATGCTGTTTATTAAGGATGCTAACCCTCAGTATCAGTGGATATTTAATCTAGGCGGTATCTTCATTATCGGTTTCTTCTCCATCGGCCTGTTCTACTGGATTTCTACCCGTCGGCTGCACTCCCAGCAGTCGTGGCGCTACTACCTGGTACACTATCCGCTATTTCTGATCATTACGATGGGGTTATCGCTACACAATGCTATTGCCGTAGCTGAGGGCTTACTGGGTTTTAAATCTCCCTTTCTGCGTACTCCTAAATTTAATGTAACCAATGCTAAGGAGAAGTGGAGCAACAACGCGTATATCAAGGGCAAACTAAGTCCGATGGTACTGTTAGAAGCTGGTTTGGCAGCTTACTTTGTGTACGGTATTTACACCGGCATTCAGTTGGGTGATTTTGGGCTAATTTTATTTCACGGAATGTTAGCAATGGGTTTTGCGGCGGTAGCGTACTATTCCTTCCGCCAAGTGAAACATGCCTAACTTCAAACTACGCCTGGTCGGTATTGGAGTAGCCGCGGCCGTACTACTCGCTAGTCTTTTCTTTCTTACTTATTCTCTGGAGCGTTATGAAACCTCCTATTTACTAAGTGTCTACACGCTAGCCTTTCTGGCCTATTTGCTTTGTATTTTATTAGCGAACTCAATAAAACTAACCTACTGGCTGGTAGGAGTGGCCATACTCGGGCGTTTATTACTGCTACCCACTGAGCCTAATCTGTCCGATGATATTTACCGCTTCGTATGGGATGGACGGCTGATCCAGCAGGAAGTCAATCCATTTGCTTATCTGCCTTCTGAACTAATGAACGGCAAGGCCGATAGCCTAGGCATTAGGGTTGACCCCGAGTTGTACACTTCGCTTAATTCCCCGGATTACTATACGATTTACCCCCCGGTGAACCAGGCCGTGTTTACACTGGCAGTAAAGCTTTTTCCGAACTCTCTGATGGGAAGTACCATAGTCATCCGAAGTATAATGCTACTAGCCGAGTTGGGTACCATCTGGTTACTATTTCAATTAGCAGTCTTGTACGGAGTAGCTCGTAAGCAAGTGCTGTGGTACGCGCTAAATCCGCTCGCCATTCTGGAGATGACGAGCAATCTGCACTTTGAGGCGCTCATGATCTTTTTTCTGTTGGCAAGTGTCTATCTCTACCAAAAACAACGCTGGATTGGAGCCGCCGTACTGTTTGCGCTAGCGGTATGCACCAAGCTACTGCCGCTCATGCTACTACCGTTATATTTCCGCCGCTTCGGCTGGCAAAAGATGCTGGCTTTCTACACCGTAGTAGGAGTATCCACATTAGTATTCTTCCTCCCTCTGATTTCACAAGAACTAATAGATGGACTGCAGGGAAGCGTGGGACTTTATTTTCAGAAGTTTGAGTTTAATGCCAGCATCTACTACGTGGTGCGGGAGATCGGCTACTACGTAAAGGGTTACAACATCATTCAGACCGCAGGCCGTTGGTTAGCTATTATTGCTTTTCTACTGATCATCAGCTACTCCATACTGGAGCGCAAACCCCGTATACTAGATGCTTTTGGTTGGGTGTGGCTGATTTATTTACTGCTAGCCCTAATCATTCACCCCTGGTACGTATTGCCGCTGCTGGCCTTCACCGTACTGACTCCTTACCGCTACGCTGTAGTGTGGACGTACTGTATTTTCTTCACTTACGCAGGCTATACTATCGATGGCTTTCAGGAAAATTTATGGTTAGTTACCCTAGAATACCTGCTAATGTTGGGGTGGCTTGGCTACGAATTATATCAGCGACGCCATACCCATCGTACCGTCATTACCGATAGGCTTGAGTTCGGTAAGCTGCTGAACAGGTAGCTTATTGTCCATGTTGTGTAAACGAACAATTTTTATTGACCACAAATTTTTTAATATGAGTAAGAACGAAGAAGTATCGCAAGCACTGAAGAAAATTACCTATGGTTTTTAAATTGTGACTACCCGCAAACCCAGCGAAGAAGAGAGCAAGATAGAAGGCAACCAGATCAATGGATTTACTTTCCAGGATGGAGAAACCGGAGCACCGGTATTTGACGATGTACCAGCCTATTTTGAGTGCAAGGTAGTTGATGACTTCTCCCACGGAGACCATAGCGTATACCTAGGCGAAGTAGTAGCCGCCAAAACCCGCGACGCAGAAGCAGTACCCCTGGTAGAATGGGAAACCAGTATGCATTACGGAGGGTAGTCATTCAATAAGGCTTCAAATAAAAAAAGCCGCTGAAGAAAAAGTTCTCAGCGGCTTTCGTATATATGATTATCTAAGTTCTAGCGAAGCCGTCCGCCGGGGATAGGCGCTACTTGAGGAGTAGTACTGCCTACCGGCTTAGAAACTTCTAGCTTTTTGCTGGCATCCATTTTTTCTACCGCAGGCAAAGTTTTTATCGGAGCTGGAGCACTCTTAGCTTCCTGAGCTTGGTTTGACTGGTCTTCGGCTTTATCCAGTTTTTCAACTTTGGCTACCTTCTTTACTGGCTCTGGCTGTTTCTCAGTAGTTTCTGCTTTCTCTGCGGCAGCTACTTTGGGTTTAGCCATTTCTTCTACTTTCTGCTTAGGCTGCGTAGCCGGTTTTTCTACCTTTTTAGGTTGCTGCATCACTGCCTTAGTAGTTGAAGGCTTAGTGCTTTTCGCAACTTCTTTTCTAACCGGAGTAGCCTTTTTAGTAGTAGCTGGCTGCTTGCGCACTTTTACCGGACGATTTTCGGCCAGACGATTATCTGCCTTCTTTTCGGTAATCTTCTTAGCTGCCTTTTGCTCAGTGGCTTCCTTTACCGGCATCGTCTTCTTCGCCGCCTTCGCCTCGCTGGCTACTACTGGTTTGCCTTTTACCGCAACAGTATTTTCAGCACCTACCTCCTTATCAATAATAGTTTTTACCCCAAAGAATGAGAAAATAAGTAAAGTAACTACCGCTGCTGATGCCCGCAGTGCCCGAATCTGGAAGTTCGATAATGTAGGGCGTTTAGCAATTTTTTGCTCCTTAAGCTTTCCTGATAATTGCTTAGCGTAAGTATTGTATTGATCCGGCTCTTCAGTCTCTATGTAATTAACTAATGCTGCGGAACAGTGGGCACAGTTAGCTAAATGCAGTTCTACCTGTCGGGTTTCATTAGCATCAAGCTGGCCGTGTAAATAGCGGCGCATGCGTGAGCGTGAAATGTGAGTACTAAACTCTGTGGTTTTACGATTATGGCTCATTTTAGCGGTTTTTTTGAAATCGTGAAAATGTTATTTGAGTAGTAACAATTCAA
This sequence comes from uncultured Flammeovirgaceae bacterium, assembly GCA_937884755.1. Taxonomy (GTDB): domain Bacteria; phylum Bacteroidota; class Bacteroidia; order Cytophagales; family Cyclobacteriaceae; genus Tunicatimonas. Next base: position 1,926 of record CAKZYJ010000247.1, on the reverse strand, counting down.
TTTCTGTACCCATCGGCGAGTCCAGTCTTAGATGACTCGTTGATTAGCAAATTCTGGTTGTAAGGAGTATTCCTCTTTTTACAGCAATTTGTACTTTAATGCCTATTTATAGATATAATACTTTTATTTATTAGATTAGTGCAAAAATATATCAGGAAATTAGTTTTTGCTAAAAATCTGAAAATCAGTGATTTGTATATATACTTTCGTTTGATAACCGATTCATTCTGGTATTTCTGGCACAAAGTACCTTTTTAAAGATTTTGGTTGCCGGTGTATCTACGTAATTTGGATAGCACCAGCAACCGGAGGGCCTAAGGATGGGGCATTTCTTTTTTGTAATCGAGATTCAGTGAGCGACTCTGTCGATCTACATGCTCGTCATGGCTTACTTTTTCAGTTCACAAAATTGCTGGTTGTTCGCAAAATGTGAGATCAATACGTGATATTCCTTTGTAAAGGAATTTGTAGTTAATGAGGTCATCTAAAATTATTTCTTTATGCTGCACATGCGTCTTGAAAGGTTGTACTTCGTTACTTTTGCGGCCACCGTGGCCCGACCCGTAGCTCAGGCTACTAGTCTTAAAAGTGTCTGGGAGGCCCCGCCTAGTCCTACACTTCCAACAGCGCATTTCCGCCCTATAAACAAAAACTTTAGATGACCTCAATAAAAAATTAGTCTTCATAAATCATCTTCACAGTCATGCCGCCATCAATTACCAGATTTTGGCCGGTGATAAATCCACTTTCGCCCGAACAGAGAAAAATGGCGGCTCGGCCTACATCTTCGGGAGTACCTACTCGGCCTACCGGATGCTGACTCCGATCGGCTTCGCTATGGTGAACTTCTTCTCGCTCGGAGCTTTTCTGCCAGTCCCGCACCTCAATCCAGCCGGGGCTAATAGCATTTACCCGCACCTTCGGTCCTAAGCTAACCGCCAGGGCGTGCGTCAAGGCGACCAGACCTCCTTTACTCGCGGCGTATGTTTCGGAGTTCGGTTCCGACATCAGGGCGCGAGTAGAAGCGATATTAATAATAGAACCTTGCTGTTCTCGAAGGTACGGGGCCGCAAACTTAGCCGCTACGAACGCAGATCGTAAATTGATGGAAAATACCTCGTCAAACTCAGCTACTGATAACTCACTCATCGGTTTGAAGCGGGATACTCCGGCATTGTTAATCAGAAAATCCAGTCGCTGATAGCGATCAATTACCCGATTGATTAACGATTGAATAGAGTCTGCATCCGCCACATCACAGTAAAGAAAAGTAGCTTCACCGCCTTTTGAATGCAGCCATTGTTCGCACTCCTTTCCGGCTTGTTGGTCCCGGTCGGCAATGACCACCCGTACTTCGTGGTGCGAGAAAGCCTGGGCAATAGCTTCACCAATGCCCTGGCTCCACCCGTAATCAACGCAACTTTTCCGTGAAAAGGATTCATACATTGACTAACCACCCTGCCTAAATTCTGTTCTATACTTTAAGGTAACAGCGGTAGTACCTCACGACTACCGCCACGCAGCGGCTAATTTGATATTATCTCCAATCAGGCATCTGAGCGTTTTGGTAAAGCAATTGGCGGTTGTCCCCGTTGAGATCCATGATCCAGACTGAAGCTGCACTCGGATCATCATTGGGGGCATTCTCAAAAATGATATTAGCCCCATCGGGAGAGTAGCGAGGACGCAGGTCATTCGTTCCGGCGGGTTTATTTACCGAGACATCTATCCACTGGATACTATCGGGGGAAGCACTAGTAGACACCCGGTAAATGCGGCTGTCCAACTGCCGACCTTCTAGGGACTGAAACTCCGAAGCATCGTAGGTGAAGAGTACCTCCTGTCCATCAATCGAGAGACTCGGACTATGGAGCTGACCCGGTTGAGTAGCCACCGAGAGCCGTTGGGACTCCTCCGCTGGCGAAT